>JANKMV010000179.1 GCA_024650095.1 Bacillota bacterium
GATGGAACAAAAATACTTTGATCTTTAAAAATCTTATGTGTAATGTCAGGTTGTGCCATTCTTGAAGCTAATTTTATTATTTTGGATTTAAACTCATTACTCTGTAGCAGCCAATAAAGGAATCTATTTAACAATAGCGGTTCAGGCACTATTTTAAAGCTATTATTATGCAGCACACCATTTTTTCCAGTAAAAACAAGCCCAATTTGTCCTGTTCTTGTATAAATTAAATCTTCTTTGCATACTAGGCTGTTCTTTGGATAATTATTGGGATCAACATATTGTTCGACAGAATTATTCCTTAAATCTTTAATTCTTAGTAAAGGTAGATCGCTCTTTTCAACCAGCAGATGTTTAGTTTTAGCATTTATCGCTAATCCCTGATAAAGATTACAAACTTCCCCAAGTTTCTTCACTTCCCAATCATCACCTGGATTATCAGAGACACTCTGAAGATACGATTCAAACAACTCGCGGGCATTTTGAAGATTCTTCTCATCATTTTTTTTTGCCTTGGCAATAGCGTAAAAAGATTCATCCAGAATGGAGACTATACGTTGTTGTTCTGATAGTGGGGGAATATCTACTTCAATACCGTAAACCTCATTACGATTTATCCCAGGCTTAACACCCTTCGCTAGTTTTGGCAATGCGAGTTTACTTAAAAGATAGTATATAAAAAATAAGTCATGGCTCTTATCATCGAATGTAACATAGTAAGTAACATCAAGAGGCCAAAATTTTTATTCAGTAAGAGTGACTTCGCCAGCAGACCCTTTTCGGCCAACTATAATACTTTTTTTATCATAAAAAAACTCATCTGTCCTGTTTTTCTCTCCATTTGCACCATATACAGAATATTGCCCATCTGGCTTTCTTTTTTCTTTGGGTAATGGCTTCCCATACTCTAGTTTTATTACATCTCCAAGCTTTATTCGGCTCCAATGCTTATTCATAGCAGCTCCTTGATAACACTCAAAATCTCAGCACTTTCCTCATCAAGAGACTTTATCTCATCCAAAATTTCAAGCGGGTCGCGCAGAGCAGCCTCATCTTTCCTATTCGGGTTTTTAATTGACAAGTCAAAGATAGTATTATCTATATTCCCAATATTAAGCGACCAGGAATTTTCTGATTCGCCCTTTGTTTTCTGCAGCTTAACAAATTCAGCCAGATCATCTTCGTTCAATGGATTCGTCTTACCAAGGTTTCTATCCAGATTCATCTGATAAAACCAGATATTGCGTGTGGGAGTACCCTTCTCAAAGAACAGCACCACGGTTTTTACGCCGGCGCCAGTGAATGTACCACCAGGCAAATCCAGTACTGTATGCAAATTACAGCTTTCTAACAGCAACTTACGCAGGCTGATTGATGCATTGTCAGTATTGGACAGGAAGGTATTCTTAATAACAACACCGGCGCGGCCGCCTGCCCTTAATATCTTTATAAAATGCTGCAAGAATAAGAAGGCCGTTTCTCCTGTTTTGATAGGGAAGTTCTGCTGTACTTCAGCACGTTCTTTGCCACCAAACGGTGGATTGGCCAAGACAACATCGTAACGATCCTTTTCTTGAATATCTGTGATGTTCTCTGATAACGTATTGGTATGAATAATATTAGGAGCCTCAATGCCATGGAGAATCATATTCATAATCCCGATGATATAAGCAAGTGACTTTTTCTCTTTGCCGTAGAAGGTCTTCTTCTGTAGCGTTTCCATCTCTGAGGTAGTCAGGATTTTACTGGATTTCAAATAATCAAATGCTTCAACTAAAAAGCCAGCAGAGCCAACGGCCCCGTCATAAATCCTATCCCCAATTCTTGGTGCTACGACTCTTACAATCGTTTTGATCAATGGACGAGGCGTATAATACTCGCCACCATTACGGCCAGCATTCCCCATATTCTTAATTTTTGCTTCATACAAGTGTGACATCTCATGCTTTTCTGCATGAGTACGGAAACGGAGCTCGTCAATTAAGTTAATGACTTCACGCAAATTATAGCCACTTTGAAGCCTGTTCTTCAGTTCCGTGAAAATCTCGCCAATTTTATACTCAATCGTGTCGGCATTTGTAGAATCCATCCTGAACTTCTGCAGATACGGAAAGAGCTTAATGTTCACAAAGTCTCTTAAGTCATCGCCCGTTAGAGCTTTATGGTGGTCAATTTTGCCGTTTCCGTTTTTGGGTGCGGCCCAAATTTCCCATTTATATTCCGGACTGATAATGTCCGTATACGTTTTACCAGCCAGCAGAGCTGCTGTCTTTTTATCTTTTTCTAGGTCATCAAGATACTTTAAAAATAGTATCCATGAAGTTTGCTCTACATAGTCTAATTCACTACCGCACCCTGCGTCCTTATGTAAGATATCGTCAATATTCTTAAAAGTTTGCTCAAACACGTATTCTGACTCCCCCCGTTTGCTGTAAGTAATAATTATTACTTTTCTCCAAAACTCGTGGATATACCTTCTCTCGCTCCTTTTCTGCTCAATTTTTCAAATGTTATGTATTAAATCAGATGGAGTCAATAGTAATACCTATTAGAGAATTATAACCCAATAGGTTTTCGTTGGCCCTAACGGTTATCAACTGGGATATTATAAGGACACCATCCGAATCGGAATTTACTCCGGCTTGGTGGCGTCCTTTAGTTGTTATATATGATGAGATCTGTGGCTGTAACATCCGGATGATTGTACCTGAACGAGGGATCTTCCTTATCTAGGCAGATGGCTTTGGCTGAGCAGTAATGATAGCAGGCAGCACAGTTGATGCAGTTGTGATGCCACCGCGGTTTGGTTTGAGAATCGGTGATATTCTGCATCGGACAGATGCGCTCACAGTTGCCGCACTGCACACAATTATCATTGACCCAGTAGGCCGAATCAAGTTTTTTAGCTTTAGAGAGCTGGTATGGCTTTTGAAAAGCTGTAAGGGCAATGACATGCCCTAATAACCCCCAATTTGATTCAAGTTTGCCTGGTTGTTTGGCCTTCACCAATTGAGCAATTGCTTTTGTTTTAACCGCTGCTGCTGCGTAGTAAGCTTCGGGTCCTTTGCGTTGCATGGACGCGACCTTTGGATGATTACCCGGCATACCTATGAGAAACCCTGCATCCAGACGGATATCTTTCTGTTGGAGTAGTTCATTAAAAAGATGCAGTGTCCTGCCGAATAAACCCCCGCCATTTACTACAGCAAAAATATATGATATATCCCCAAAATTGGTCTGTTGGATGAATTCCTTGATAAAGGCCGGTGGTCTGGCAAAATATACCGGAAAGACAAATCTGACAATATCTCCGGCTATTACTATTTCTTTATCCATACACATTAGATTTGTCATAGAGATCAATTCAGCATGAGCAAATTCATTACCTATATTACGGGCAACCACCAATGAGTTTCCTGTTCCAGTAAAATAATAGAGTTTGAGTTTCATTTTCCGATCCCCACAATCACTTCTTTTTATCAGCCTTTCAGAAAGTGTAGTGCCTTTTTTGGAATTCGATATTATGCTAATTCTGTGGGTAGAAAAAGGTTTCTCAATATCTCATGATAACGTGCAGTTGCTAGATCGCTTGGTTCGCCTTTTTTGCAAAAGGCAAACGTGACTAACTTTGGATTAGGCCGTTCAACTGCAATATTACCATCCATTAACTTGTTTTCTAAAACTTCAAGCGCCTCGAGAATCTCTTGTCTTTTTTTGCTTTGCTGTAGAATGATAGCACGTAGACATAGAAAAAGAGGAACGCCAACCCCCGTCACTATGCTGAATTTATAAGAGATGTTCAAACGTTTTTCGGAGTCTGCTATCGGTGACATAGCCTAGATGGCAGAGAACTCTGGCAGCATTAATAGTCTGACAAGGGTAAATTGCACCTTGTGGTGATAACTTAAATCGTCCGTCTTTCCGCCACGTACTAAAAATGAGATTAGTAGTTTCTTTCAATATAGCTAGATGGAAGCATGCCCAACTCTGTAAGCATCAACGCAGATTCAAGGGTCGTAAATGGGCTTCCTTTAATTAACCGCTTGTCGAGAGTGGCCCAATAATCACCGCCGTTATCATAACGCTTCGCCAAAATCATATCAACGTCAGATTGATACTGTTCTGCCACTGTCATACCGCTTTTCCTCCTTACGCTGTTTTGCTTCTTTTCCATTTTGTTAATAAGTTGAACTATTACAGATAGCGAGCAATACTGCACCAAGCATCAAAAGGTTGTTAGCAAACGATGTAGCCTGAAACAGTATATTACTTTCTACCACTATAAATCTGTTTCGCTTCTTCAACTGTTTCTGCAGGGGCTGCAAATGTGATGGGTGTCGTAGGATCTATACTCAGTCCTTCTACATCTCCTATGAAAGTTTGATAATCTTTTGTTATCCAAACTTCTCCTTTTGCCCTGCCGCTGAGTTCTACTATATCGAAACGTCGAACATCGCTTTTAGCAGGATTAATTGCCGTAATCAGCCAAAACTTCTTCTCGTTGATGTTTATTTGTCCCTTCACTAGATCTCCGAAGAAAAGATTACGCGTTATTGTGCCAACGACTTGTATCGTAACAGTTTCATTGACTCCGCCGGAATCAGAATATAAAAAACCATTAACTGTAGTATCAATATCTCTAGGCATAGTAAAAATAATGATAATGCAAAAAGTAAGCAAAAAGGTAGTACTACCTAGTGCGTGCGTAATATAATGTTTTGACTCCCTCCGATATTTCCACTCAATAAAGGCACGGAGCCCCCATAATACACCCAAAATAGCAAAAGTGAAAAATACCGGATTAACGATATGCGCAACAAAATACATCCTGAATTCCCGAGAAATTATACCTAGGTAGGAACATCTACCCCCAGGCACTCAAATAAATGCGCCTGCTTTTTGGTAATCTCACCGATACGATGCTTTCGGCCGGGCTGTTCATAACGTTCAATAATATCTAGATTATCTAGCAGCTCTTGCATCGTGTAGTTTTTGAATAAGTTATGATCACTCATTGTCTTTTTGATGTAAGAAAGATAAATCAAGGCTATGAACTGCACAAATAGCTTTCCATCTAGGTTTTCATCGGACGATACTGATGTGCGCCGCATGTTCAGGCGTTCTTTCAGG
This sequence comes from Bacillota bacterium, assembly GCA_024650095.1. Taxonomy (GTDB): domain Bacteria; phylum Bacillota; class Dethiobacteria; order Dethiobacterales; family Dethiobacteraceae; genus JANKMV01. Next base: position 5,131 of record JANKMV010000179.1, read on the forward strand.
TTTCCAAAGGCTTTTTCAATCATATCCTTGGAACGATATATATCAACAGCTTCTAAAGGAT
>JANKMV010000017.1:0-6370 GCA_024650095.1 Bacillota bacterium
GACCAGCTTTTTTGTGTCTGGATAAAATGAAGAGCAAACGCTCATTATCTTTTCTGTGGCTGTACGATGTAGTGCAGATGCATCATGCGTGCACTTCCATCATGCCGCAGAAAAATATTAAAGTAGACGACCCGTAAGCCCGTCCGCAACTACACTCGTGATTTTAACGGGCAGAATTGCACCTACAAGGTCTTTGCTACTCATTACTGTTACTCTTAGATAATGTTCCGTTAAACCAGCTCTCTGGTTGCTTGTAGGGTCTTCTTCAAATAACACATTCATCGTTGTGCCGATAAATCGTTTACGATACTGCACAGCCAACTCTTCACCAAGTTCTGTTAAAGTATGGCTACGTTTATCCTTGATGGGAGGGGGTACTTGCTGATCATAGTTAGCAGCGGGGGTGCCTTGTCGTGGTGAATATTTAAATACATGCAAACGGCTAAAAGCTGCTCTGTGCACAACCTCACATGTATGTTGAAACTGTTCTTCAGTTTCACCGGGAAATCCCACCATCACATCCGTGGTGAGGGCAATATCAGGAATTTGCGCTCGTATCCAATCAACTAGACGAAGAAACTCTGAAGCATCATATTTGCGGTTCATGCGTCGCAAGACGTCGTCATCCCCACTTTGCAGGGGAATGTGTAGATGGTGACAAACGTTGCTGTAATCTTGCATCACATCTAGCAAATCTGCCGTCACTTCTGTTGGCTCCAGCGATGAAATGCGAATTCGTGCCAAACCATTCACACTGGCAAGGCGACGTAATAAATCACTTAATGCAAAATCACCCGCTAAATCCACGCCATAATAACCTAAATGGATACCGGTTACAACCAGTTCACGGAATCCCTGCGCCACCAGCTTTTGGGCTTCGTGGAATGACTCCGCAAGTGGGCGGCTATAGACGGGTCCACGGGCATAAGGCACAATACAGTAAGAACAAAACTGGCGGCAGCCTTCTTGCACCTTTAAAAAGGCCCTTGTCCGCTCACCACTCTGGGCAACACCTAAACCATCAAAGCTATGCTTCTGCTCCATAGGGGCTACACAATTTATCCTACCCTGCTTCGCCTGCATAATTAATTCTGGCAATTGTTCCCTTGAGTGTGTACCAATGGCCAAATCCACGTCAGATATGTTCATTATATCGTCTGCCGCTACTTGAGCGTAGCAACCCGTTACAACGATTACTGCATCTGGGTTTTTACGGCGAGCACGTCGTATCATTTGGCGAGACTTTCTGTCGCCTAAATGCGTAACAGTACAAGTATTAATAACATAAACATCCGCCACCTCGTCGAACGTCACTGTGTGATAACCCGCCTGTGCCAATAAGTTTTGTAGCGCCGCCGTATCCGTCTGATTTACTTTACAGCCAAGAGTATAGAATGCCGCTGTTGCCATGGTCATCGCCTCATTTCGCCTGCTTGAAACATTGTTATTACCACCGCCGTTACAGCGGCTGTTTCTGCGCGCAAAATACGGGGTCCCAACGTGACTACTGTGGCACCCGCGTTAATCGCACCCTGCACTTCCCCTTCACTTAAGCCACCTTCTGGACCTGTTAATAAGAGAATGCGTGCAGCCTGGCCGTCAGCGTGCATAAATTCGGTAAGGGAATACTGATGCTCGGCTTCCCAAAAAAGAAAAATATAATCGTAGGCAGAAAATTGCTGCATCAGCTCGGACCATCGATACGGTAAAGATACCGTTGGTATGCGCGACCGGCGAGACTGGGCCGCTGCGGAACGGACAATTTTTTGCCAGCGTTGGTGCCGCTTTGCCTGTTTTTTATCCGGCCGGCTCACGGTTCGTTCGCTAAAGAATGGTAAAAGAGTGGCAACACCTAGTTCTGTGGCTTTCTGTAGCACAAATTCTGTTTTTTCACCCTTCAGCAGACCAAAGGCAAGATCCACAGTCGTCTTGGTTTCACTACTTGGCAATGGTTCACCTAAAACACAGTAGACCTCATCCTTGGTGATGGTGGTTATTTGTGCTAGGTGGCAGAGACCGTTCTCCTCACATAGCTCCACGTCATCACCCACGGCCACCCGTAGCACACGCAAGAGATGGTGGGCATCTTCACCATGTAAACGAACGAGTTCATCGTCCCGTTGCTCGCCACGATAAAAAAATCGATTCATGCTTTCAACTCCCAGATGAAGGCCACCCATTGACCAGCCTGCCGTTCTTCTATCATGCGAAAACCCTGCGCCTCCATAGCCAGGAAAACATCATCACGGCGACTGTTAATGATACCCGACATAATGATCCGTCCTGGTGGCTGCAGAACTTGCCCAATCTGATCCTTTACCCTCAGCAAAATATCTGCGGTTAGATTCGCCGTAATGATAGCGGCAGAGGGAAGTGTTTGCCAACTATCACTTTCAAACAAGTCCGTACGAAAAAATGATACGCGATCATGCATCTTGTTTAAACGTGCGTTTTCCAAACTTGCCTGCACAGCCAGTTCATCATAGTCAACACCCGTAACATCTGTGGCTCCCAGCAACGTCGCGGCCAAAGCTAAAATACCCGAGCCACAACCTAAATCTAGCACACTTTCGCCACCTTTTACCTGCGTTTCCAAAAGCTCTAAACAAAGCTGGGTGCTTTCATGTGTTCCAGTGCCAAAAGCAGCACCGGGATCAAGCAACAGCGCCAAGCGATTGGGACACGCTGTTGCATCGAGCCATGCAGGCACTATGACTAGCTTTTCACCAACGGGCGTGGGAAACCAATGCTCTTTCCAGGTGTTTTCCCAATCAGCCTCATCAACGCGCTGCCAAGATAGTTGGGCTTCGGTAAGACCAAATTCAGGTAAGCGTTGTAAAAAAAGATGCAACTCTTTTTCCTTTGTGGACCCTAAAAAAGAAACGGGGAAATATCCCCGTAGTTTGACTGTATCACCTGTTATACCACTAGCCACGGGAAACAAGTCACCAAGTCCATCTTTTTTTGCTTTATGCCAATCCCAATTCTCTTCAATTTCCACACCACCAACGCCCAAAGCTAGCAACTTAGTGGCGATGGCTTCCGTACTATCTATAGTTGTAGAGAGTGTTAGTTCAAGCCACTGCAAAATATTCTCTCCTTATTTACCGCCTAAGGCATCTTTCACTTTAGTAAAGATACCTTTCTCACCCGTTGACACACTTTCACCAGCGAGCTTAGCATATTCACGCAATAGTTCCTTTTGTTTAGCTGATAATTTTTTCGGTATCTTTATCATAACTCTCACATGCTGGTCACCCTGACCATGGCCGCGTAAGTGCGGTATCCCTTTACCACGCAAACGGAAAGAAGTGTTTGTTTGCGTGCCTTCGGGAACTTTTACACGTGCTTTTCCAGCCAACGTCGGCACTTCTAGTTCTGTCCCCAACGCAGCTTGTGCAAAAGAAATGGGTATTTCAATAATCACGTCATCCCCTTGGCGTACAAATACATCGTGCTGACGCACATGGATGACAACATATAAATCTCCCGTAGGGCCACCATGAGTACCCGCCTCACCCTCACCATTGACACGTAAGCGCGAACCTGTATCTACACCAGCGGGGAGTTTGACCTCTATTTTACGTTCTTTTTGCACGTGTCCACTACCATGACACTCCGAACAGCGGTCTTGAATAAATGTACCCGCTCCACCACAAGCATCACATGTTTTCACACTAACAAAACGGCCAAAAGCTGTATTACGAATCACCTGTTGCTGACCCGTGCCCTTGCAATAGGTACAAGTTTCTGGGTGTGTGCCCGGTTTAGCCCCACTACCGTCGCAAGTATCACAAGTCTCGGCACGCGGAATGGTAATCTTTGTTTCTAAACCGAAGGCTGCATTTTCTAGCGTAATTTCCAGGTCATAGCGTAAGTCATTACCACGTTGCGGGCCGTTGGGGCGGCCACCTGACCGCCCACCTCCGCCAAAAAACTGGTCAAAAATATCTTCGAAACCACCAAAACCGGAGAACCCGCCTTGGTCAAATCCGCCAGCGCCATACCCTTCCTCAGCAGCATGCCCGTAATGGTCATACTGCTCCCGTCGGGTCGAATCACTTAGCACATCAAAGGCGTCTTTGACTTCTTTAAACTTTCTTTCAGCATCTTTATCATCTGCATTAACATCCGGATGATACTTTCTCGCTAACGTCCGGTACGCTTTTTTAATCTCTTCTGCTGACGCGTCTTTCGACACGCCTAATACTTCGTAATAATCACGTTTGGCCATGCGCTCTCCCGTTCCTTACTTACTTATTGTCTTGCTCATCATTAGTGTCTGCTTCGTCATCCACAACTTCGTATTCAGCATCCACCGTATCCTCTGATGTTGTACCCGTTGCTTCAGCTTCTTCAGAAGCTTGCTGTTCATACATTTTCGTGGACAATTCATGTAAAAGCGTAGTTGCGCTCTCAATGGCGCTACGGATGGCGGCCACATCATCTTTCGCTACTTCTTCCCGTAGCGTCTTAATGGCGGCTTCCACTTCCGTCTTCTTGGCAGCATCCACTTTATCCCCTAAGTCTTTTAGCATTTTTTCCGTGCTGTATGCTAAGTTATCGGCTTCATTACGAGCTTCCGCCAACTCTTTGCGTTTTAAATCTTCCTCAGCGAACTTCTCTGCATTTTTTACCATATCATCGATGTCTTGATCACTAAGCCCAGTTGCTGCAGTGATGGTAATCTTCTGTTCTTTCTTGGTGCCTAAATCCTTTGCTGAAACACTTACAATACCATTACGGTCGATTTCAAAGGTAACCTCGATTTGCGGAACACCCCGTGGTGCGGGTGGAATACCATCGAGTGTAAAGCGACCCAGTGTTTTGTTGTCGGCGGCCATGGGCCGCTCACCTTGAAGAACATTAATTTCCACCTGTGTTTGGTTATCGGCTGCAGTAGAAAAAATTTGTTTTTTATCCGTGGGAATCGTCGTGTTTCTTTCAATGATTCGTGTTAAAACACCCCCGAGTGTTTCAATCCCCAAGGATAAAGGTGTAACATCCAAAAGTAGCACATCTTTAACTTCACCAGCCAAGACGCCTGCCTGAATGGCAGCACCCAAAGCCACGACCTCATCAGGGTTAACCCCTCTATGAGGATCTTTGCCTGTTAAGCTTTTAATGGCTTCTTGCACCGCAGGGATGCGTGTAGAACCACCAACAAGAATAACACGGTCTATAACCGCGGATTTGACGCCAGCATCTTTAATGGCGTTACGTGTGGGTGTCATGGTGGCTTCCACAAGGTCTGCCGTCAATTCATTGAACTTGGCCCGTGTTAAGGAAATATCCAGATGTTTTGGGCCTTCCGCAGTGGCGGTAATAAAGGGCAAGTTAATGTTAGTGCTTGTTACGCTGGAGAGTTCGATTTTTGCTTTTTCGGCAGCTTCCTTTAGCCTCTGTAGCGCCATACGATCAGCAGTTAGATCAACACCCTGTTCTTTTTTAAACTGATCTGCTAAGTATTTAATAATTTTATCATCAAAATCATCACCACCGAGGCGGTTATTACCACTGGTTGCTTTTACCTCAAAGACACCGTCTCCCAGTTCTAGGATGGAAACATCAAAAGTACCACCACCTAAGTCAAAAACCAAGATCGTGTGGTCTTCACCCTTATCCATACCATACGCCAATGCTGCCGCTGTGGGTTCATTAATAATACGCAATACTTCCAATCCCGCAATTTTACCTGCATCCTTTGTTGCTTGGCGCTGTGAATCGGTAAAATAAGCAGGCACGGTGATGACAGCTTGCTCCACTTTCTCACCCAGGTACGCTTCTGCATCCTGTTTTAATTTTTGGAGGATCATCGCCGATATTTCCTGCGACGTATAATCCTTGCCATCTATACTCACTTTATGATTTGTCCCCATATGACGTTTAATGGAACTAATGGTACGGTCAGGATTTGTAATGGCCTGCCGTTTTGCTACTTGCCCAACTAATCGTTCTCCATCTTTTTTAAAGGCAACTACGGAGGGCGTGATTCGTTCTCCCTCTGCGTTGGCAATAATTTCTGGTTGACCGCCTTCCATAACGGCAACGCAAGAGTTTGTCGTTCCAAGGTCTATGCCTATCACTTTGCTCATTTTATGTTCCTCCCTTTATCCAAATTACTTTGCTACTTTTACCATGCTAGGCCGTACGACCCGCTCCTTAACCTTATAGCCTTTTTGCAGTTCCTCAACGACGGTATTTTCCACTTCATCACATTCTACCTGCATAATAGCATGATGGAGCTTTGGATCAAATTCACTTCCACAAGCATTAATCACCTCTACGTCATGTTTTGCCAATGCAGACAACAGTTGCCGATAAACTAAATCTACACCTTCCGTTAACGACTCTAAAGATCCCGCTGCTT
>JANKMV010000017.1:6380-14421 GCA_024650095.1 Bacillota bacterium
AGCACGTTCGAGACTATCAATGACAGGTAACATTTCTCGCACAACATCACAAACCGATTGTGTCGTCCATTCCTTCTTTTCATTTACGACTCGCTTGCGATAATTGTCAAAGTCGGCCTGTAGGCGCTGCAAGCGGGATAATAATTGCTCATTATCTTTTTGTAGCGCTAGCCATGCGGGGGATGTTGCTTCTTCTGCTACAGCTTCTGGGGCTGTAGTTGATTCAACTTGTTCCTCATTCATCTTTTCTTTTTCCTCTTCACACAAATCCTTCACCTCTTTATAACGCCTCAATAAGCCGGTTTAACCGACTGGCGATTTCTTCTATCACGGTAATAACCCGTGCATATTCCATTCTAGTGGGACCAAGTACACCAATGGTGCCAACAGGACGGTCATGTAAAAGATAACTGGCTGTGATTAAACTGCAGTCATTCATCTCTGCTAGATTATTTTCCGTGCCAATGCGAATGGATACACCATCGAGAGATGTTTCCAGCATAAACATCATGCGCTCACCCTGCTCGAAGAGTGTTAGCAAATGTTTTATTTTTTCCATGTCCTTAAATTCAGGTTGGTTAAGAATATTGGATGTACCACCAATAAAAACGCGACTTTCACCCTCTGCCGTACACTCTTCCAACATGTTCATCATATGATTAAAAATATCAACTCGGGCATAAAGATCATTTCGTAATCTACGCAGGCGCGCTGCCGTCAAACTAGCAATGGTTTTTCCCGTTAACTCACTATTTAAATAGGCTACAACTTGGTTTAACTCGTCCATACTCAACGCTTTTGGCAACTTAATTACTTTGTTTCTAATATAACCCGTATCGGTAATTAAAACCACAAGCGCGCGTTCTGGATCGAAGGGGATAATACGCATCTGCTTAAAGGCACTCCGTCTAAATTGTGGTCCCAATACCACGGATGTGTAGCTCGTCATTAGCGATAGAGCTCTTGCTGTTTGCTGGATAATCTGATCAATTTCTTGCTTTTTCTGCACCTTAGTAAAGAGCCCGGTAAGATAATCTTCTTCATACTGAGTTAAACTAGCTGTATCCATCAGAGTATCCACATAGAAACGGTAGCCTTGTTGAGAAGGAATACGGCCAGCTGACGTATGGGGTTGTGTTAAGAACCCCAGCTCTTCTAGATCAGCCATCTCGTTACGAATTGTTGCTGCGGATAATTTAAACTGATAATGCCGTGAAAGAGTACGTGAGCCGACCGGTTCCGCCGTTTGGATATAATCCGTTACTATGGCATGGAGAATTTGCTGTTTTCTCTCATTCAAACCAGTCATCAATGTAGGCCTCCTCCGTTTAGCACTCTCTTAACGTGAGTGCTAAAGCTAATAAAAAAATACCATTATCGCTGGTATTTGTCAAGGTGCTACGAGTGTTCTGGCAAGATAGTTTCATGGCTAATGGTAAACTCCCTCTCATTTCCTACCGATATCAAGCATTCGCTACCGTAAAAATTCAGCAAAAACGAGATTTGCTACAGGAAGGCCAGCCTCTGAAAGACGAATAGCGGTATTATCCGTGACAATGGCACCCAGCGCAAGTAAATGCTTGATTTCTTTAGCAAAGACGTGACGTAAATCTTGCTGGAATCGTGCCTGAAAAACATCAAACCGTACTCCTGACAGTAAACGCAAACCAAGCATCATGGTATCTTCCATTTCCTGCTCTCTAGTTACAGCATGGCTGACAGCAAGGGGTAGTTGCCCCATTGCTAATTGTTGCAAATAGAGTTCAGGCTGGCATGTGTTTTCTAAACGCCTACCTTGCCAGTACGAATGGGCACCTAGCCCCAAGCCAAGGTAGGGATGATTATGCCAATATGTTTGATTATGCAGACTACGGTGACCCGTTTGTGCAAAGTTAGCTATTTCATAGTGCTGGTATCCTTGCGCTTGCAAAAATTGCCGCCCGCTTAGAAACATGGCTAACGTTTCATCTTCATCAGGTAACTGTAAGTGACCGGAAGCCACTTGCGTTGCTAACGGTGTTCCCTCTTCCACCTTCAAGCCATAAACAGAGAGATGTTGCGGGGCCCAATCACAGACCGTTGCCAGGGTTGTCAGTAGCTGTGCTTCTGTTTGACCAGGTAAAGCAGCCATAATATCTAACGAAACAGAGGGAAAAGAATCTTGACATAATAAAAAGGCTTGCTGTGCGCGCGCTGCAGTATGCAAACGACCTAATAATGCAAGGCGATGGTCATCAAGATCCTGTACCCCTAAGCTGATACGGTTGACTCCCGCTTGTCCTAACAGCTTGACCAGCTCAGGCGTAATGGTGCCCGGGTTCGCTTCTACCGTCCATTCTGGTGACGAAAGCGGTAGATATCTGTGGCAATTATCCAATAGCGTCGCCAACTCCACAGTGGGCAACGCAGTTGGGGTCCCGCCACCGATGTAAAGCGTGGACACCATGATCCCTGCATCACTCAATTGCTGCCCCCGTATTGACAGTTCTTTTATTAGCGCTCGCACATAATCACGGGGAGAGAAATTGGTTGCACTGTACGCAAAGGAGAGAAAGTCACAATAATAACACTTAGCACGGCAAAAGGGGATATGAATATAAACAGATGTTTCCATCTTAATCTATTCTCAACACGGCCATAAACGCTTCCTGGGGGATTTCCACATTCCCCACCTGCTTCATCCGCTTCTTTCCAGCCTTCTGTTTTTCTAAAAGCTTTCTCTTGCGACTTATGTCGCCACCATAGCATTTATCAAGTACGTTTTTACGCATAGCTTTGATCGTTTCCCGCGCAATGACCTTTTGCCCAATGGCAGCTTGAATGGGTACTTCAAACATTTGCCGCGGGATAATTTCACGCAGTTTACTGGTCAACTCACGCCCTCGTGGTGTGGCACGGTCAATATGGGCGATAAAAGAGAGCGCATCCACGATGGTAGCGTTAATGAGTACGTCTACTTTCACCAATTTTGCAGTACGATACCCCACCAGTTCATAATCGAACGAAGCATAGCCACGCGTGCGTGATTTAAGCAGATCAAAAAAGTCAAACACAATCTCACTGAGGGGAATTTCGTAAATAAGGTTAACACGGGTAGTATCAAGATACTCCATATTGATAAAAATACCCCGTTTCCCCTGGCACAATTCCATCACCTGCCCCACATAATCGTTGGGCAAAATGACGCGTGCCGTCACAAACGGTTCCTCAATGGACGCGATTTCTGTGGCTTTTGGCAAGCGCGAAGGGTTATCGATTTCGATAATATCACCATTGGTAAGATTAACATGATAAACAACGTTGGGCGCAGTTGTAATCAGTGATAGATTATATTCCCGCTCCAGCCGCTCTTGAATAATTTCCATGTGCAAGAGACCAAGGAATCCGCACCGGAAACCAAAACCCAACGCTTCCGACGTTTCCGGTTCAAAGGTTAGAGCACCATCATTCAAATTTAGCTTATCTAGTGCATCACGTAATTCTTCATATTCACCATTATCAGCCGGATAAAAGCCACAAAAAACCATGGGGTTGGCTCGTCGATAACCGGGGAGTGCCTCTACTGCCCCTTGATCCGCAGTGGTAATCGTATCACCAACGCGAGTATCCTTGACATTTTTAACACCGGCAACAATATAGCCCACTTCACCTGCGCATAAAGCACCAGAACGGGTCATACGCGGTCCAAAGGTACCGATTTCTGCCACTTCAAAAACTTTTCCATTAGACATCATTTTAATTTTTGTACGCTCACGGATTTCGCCTTCCATAATGCGCACATAAGCAATGGCACCGCGGTATGCATCATAATGAGAATCAAAAATTAAGGCACGCAATGGGGCTGTAGCATCACCCGTCGGCGGTGGCACTTTTTGCACAACGGATTCCAAAACATCAATAATACCAATACCTTCCTTTGCCGACGTAAGCACCGCTTCATCCGCCGGGATACCAATGATGTCTTCAATTTGTTGTCTTGCTTTATCCACATCGGCACTGGGTAAGTCAATTTTATTGATCACCGGAATAATTTCTAAGTCGTGTTCTAGTGCAAGATAAACATTGGCCAATGTTTGCGCTTCGATGCCTTGCGCCGCATCCACCACCAACAGCGCACCCTCACAGGCCGCTAAGCTACGAGAGACTTCATAGGTAAAATCCACATGTCCCGGAGTGTCTATTAGATTTAACATGTATTCCTGGCCATCTTTAGCCTGATACAATAAACGAACTGCTTGCAACTTAATCGTTATGCCCCGCTCGCGTTCCAAATCCATTTGGTCTAAAATCTGTTCGGACATGTCCCGCTGCGAAACCGCACCTGTATGCTCAAGCAATCTATCTGCTAAGGTAGATTTTCCGTGATCAATATGCGCGATAATACTAAAGTTGCGAATGTTTCTCTGTTGCATCGTCATCCTCCTGCCATCTTCTTGAATATTATAGCATTCAGCATGATGACAAGCAACAGTTCAAGTAAAGCCTCACCCTTATCGCCCCATGTTCTGCCGGAATACCTGCCATATCTCACGATTTAGATGTAGCGTTCGTCCTGCAAATGTAAATACCCACGCGCCGGCATCATCACGTGATAGCGCAATGGCTACATTCTCCCCCACTCTCCCACTAACCTGACGCAATGACCTCTCTGTGAATGTTAATCCCACACATAATAAAGTAAAGGCAAACAAAAAAATAAGCAAAACGGAAAGAACCGCTTGCTTTTTCTTCATGCTGATCCCCCCTCAATACATACATAGGAGTATTTTCCCCAGGGAACCCATGATTTTATACATTTTATTTACTGGCCCGACTTATACAGCTGCGACAGTGCTTCAGCTAAAATGGGCAATGTGCGACGCACTTCCTCTAGTGAGTTCTGATAACCTCCCAATTCTATCAACAGTGATCCGGAATGCAAGTTTTGGTTATAGACTAACGGACGTTCGCGAATACCACGGGAAACTCCGGGAGCTATTTGCTCCAACACGTTATGAAGATATTGGGCCTTTTCCAGATTAGCCTCCCAGTTAGGGTAGCGGGTACCCACCACAAAGAGAATGCGGCCCGTTGCTTGACCATTGATCGTGGCCGTGGTAACTTCTTTAGCCACGCCATCGCGATGTAAATCTACCACTAGTTCCGTATCCTGATATGTAGTGAGCAGCTGTTCTAATGTTGGCAGCGCCTTTTCATACGCTCCTGTACGTGGTACATCATGAATTTGTTTATTATGAATAACGGGGATGTGGTATTGACGCTGCAGTACATCTGCCAGTTCCTCCCCCAGTTGAGCAATGGTCATTGTCAGATCTGTGGAAATAAAGGCTTTCCCTGAAGAAGGGACAAAAGATTCAGTTGCATGTGTATGGTAAATCAAAACCTTTCCCTCGCCCGTCAATTCATCACGAATAGGAATGGTAATTTTCGGTGTTGTTGTCGTTTGTCCGTTGTTCGGTTTGTTAATAAGAAGTTCAGGCACAATACCCAAGTAGGGGATTTGTGCGAACATTATTGTTTTAGGATCTCGCAAATCACGCAGAACCACTCCCTGTAACACCTTGTCTGCAGAGCTGGCGGCATCCCCTTCTGGCACAGATAATTGCGAAACATCACGTAAGCCAGGAATCACGGCTGAAACAATCCGTATATAAACGGCATCACCTAGGCTAAATAAACTGTCCACGACTTCATTTTCCTGCTCTATGGCTGTATCTACCGTGGCTACCGGTACGACCCTTTGTCTATAGAGATAACGCACACCTACCACCAATAACAGCGCAACCAGGATGCGTAACCATCCGTTCCCTCTGCCATTACTGCGTTGTCGAAAACGCCTGTTGCCACGTACCGATAAATGAAATCCTCTGGCCACGCAACTCCCTCCTTCTAAGCAAATGAACTAAGAGATAATACCTCTGTATATAAACTATGCTGTAAGCGTAGGATTATGTCTAAAGCCACAAAAATGGAACGCGTGCTGTTACTACTGGCAATATTCGCACTTGCTAATTGCAAGCGCTATAATCTTCCATTATAGCGAAACAGGCTGTTGCAATTACGAACCATTTCCGCTCGTTTTGCAACAACCCGTTTCTTTTTTTAACACTCTTTTCTTGCCTTTTGTATCCTAATGAAGATATTTTCCTGTTTCTTCACTCTCAATTGCTGGATGCATAGCAGCGTTAATCCCGCCGGCAAGCAACCTGGCCACATCTTCTATCAGTGTGTCAATATCTTTAGGGGTCACCATTAAGCGCCCGCCATACGGTTCTAGGATTTCCGACATTACTGATCGTCGATCTCCCTCGGCGATACTTTGGACCACTTTGTACACTGGAGAATCCGGCCCTGCTTCTTCCATAATGGCTTCAAGTAAGTGAGTCGTTAAATCATCTGCAATGGTCACGGCATCCACGACTGTAGGGACACCCACTGCAATGACAGGTATGCCGATGGTTTCCTGTGAAATGCCCAAGCGCTTATTTCCCACACCGGAGCCGGGCGTAATCCCCGTGTCCGCAATTTGAACTGTAGTATGTAAGCGACTCAGGCTCCGAGCAGCTAATGCATCCACCGCAATTAAGAGATCGGGCTTAACTTTTTCCACCAGCCCCTGTATGATCTCACCTGTTTCAACACCGGTAATACCAAGCACACCAGGGGCAATGGCACTCACAGCACGAAATCCTTCGCCTAGCGTTTCTGGTTGCAAGTGTAAGATATGGCGAGTAACCAACAAATCTTTGATCACCCGTGGGCCGAGAGCATCTGGCGTTACATTCCAGTTGCCCAATCCCACAACAAGAATTGTTGTATCCGCCTCAAGTTCTATCATGCTTAACAATTCTTTGGTAAACTGACGCGAAACGATATCTTGTAGTTCCGTATTTTTTTGCCGTAATCCCGGCGCTTCTAGGGTAATATATTTACCCTGTTTTTTACCCATGCGACGTTCTGCGTCCTCACTGGTAATGTTGACGCGGGTGACACGCATTTCACCTATTGTCTCTGTCTCCATCATCACACCAGGGATTTCCTCTTTGACCTCTTCAACTAACATCTGGTGCGCTTCAATGGCCAAATCAGTGCGGATACTTCGACGTTCTTGTTCGGCAGTCACAGGTATTCCTCCTGTCAAGCCCTAACCGAGTGAAGGTAGTCAGAGCTACATCGTTTTTGACCTTTGAATTCGTTTATTGGCCATCAGCTAGCGCAATTCGGTGGGAACAAATGCATCAATAATCCCAATCACTATGGCAGCCAATGCTGCACCAATGATGGTGACGCTCATTCCGGGAACAAGATACTGTGCCAAGTAAATTACAATGGCTGCAACAAGAAAACCGACAATACCACGGTTATGGGGAGAGATTTTTTTACCGAGCACGCTCTCCACAATAAAACCGAGTAAAGCGATGACGATCGCTGCCACCAGGGCCACTCCGAAACCCATGTTGGCAAAACCGGGCAACAAAAAGCTAACCAACATCAAAACAATGGCAGAAACGATAAAACGAACGATTAAACCAAGCATATTCTCACCTCCATTTCATTGGATTTACTGACAATAGCTTATCCCAATGGTATTTTGCTATACATTTTGACATGTTGTTGCAATTTATAGAAACACATGATAAAATTGTTGTGTCCTCGTAGCAAGTTTGAAGGAGGTGAACGCATGCCCAATACAAAACAAGCAGAAAAACGTATGAGAGTTACCGCTAAGCGGACAGCCCGTAACCGTCAAGTAAAAAGTTCGGTCAAAACAGCTGTCCGTCGGTTTAGTGATACACTGGCCGAGGGAAACCTAGAAGTAGCCAGTGATAAATTGCACGCAACTGTAAAAACACTAGATAAAGCCGTTAGCAAAGGCGTTGTCCACAAAAACGCGGCCGCCCGCAAGAAGTCTCGCTTGGCAAAGCGTTTAAACAAAGCCAAAGCGCTAGAAGCAGTAGCTGAATAACACTAACAAGAAGCCCGGCGCTCCCGGGTTTTTTTGTTTCTCAAATGCAAACTTGAAGTACATAAAACCGGAGGA
>JANKMV010000180.1 GCA_024650095.1 Bacillota bacterium
TCGCTACAATATAGATTGCTTTGCAGACTCCATGCTCCCCAAGACGGGGCACCATCAGAAGGATAGAAATATTCTTTTCCTAACGATTGACCGCTGTTGTCAGGGGAGTATAAGAAACGCGTGCTTATTTGGTTCCCTCATCCGGCGTTTTTCAATACTGGCAACACTTGTCACTGGCTAGCTGCAAGTGATATAATACCCTTTTCACGACAAGGAAAAAGCGGCCTCTGTGGCCGCTTTAGTTTTCATTAACGCTTTGCGTGGGACAGTTAAGCTGTTCCTGTGTCCCATATTTTTTAGTAAGAAAGACCATGGCATAGACGATGGGCGTATCGCACAGTGCAATGGCAGATTTAATCAGGTATTGACCGATAATCATGGGGATAAGCGGTATACCTGTACCATAAAAGGCAAGGCTGATAAATATCACCGTATCCAAGAGTTGTGACACGATGGTTGAGAGGTTATTACGGACCCATAAATGCCGGCCACCTGTTTTTTCTTTCCAAAAAAGAAATGCCCAAATGTCATGGTACTGACTAATGAGATAGGCGATAAGGCTGGCCATCACAATCCGCATATTACTGCCCAAGACAGTGGCAAACGCTTCATGCCCATCCCAAAACGGGGCAGCTGGCAAGATCAGTGCCAGGCGAATAAAGAGTGCCGATAACAAAACCGCCATAAAGCCTACCTTAACCACAAAACGTGTCCGCTCCTTGCCCCACACCTCGGCAATGGTATCGGTAGTAGCAAAAGTCAAAGAGTAACAAACCACGGCCGCAGGTGCAAAAAAGCCACCCACTACAATTATTTTTCCCGCAATAATATTACTCACAACTAATAAAACAGCAAAACAACAACTTAATAGTAAAAAGGCTTTTTCTTGCCTTGTTAGGGTACTTTCCATTTCCTTAATCCTCACTCTGTGCGATAGCCGCTGCTTGTTCATAGCAGGCTGTGGCCCGTATGGTTATCCCACCGCGAGGCTTTTGATTAACTGTTACTGTACAGTGATGCGGTTGGCAGGCTTCCCCCACATCATTGGCGATTTGTGCCGCCAATGCCTCACAGAAGACGCCTTCCTGGCGAAAACTCCAAAAATACAATTTCAAACTTTTACTTTCAATGCATAGTTGATCGGGTTCATACTCGATAATCACCGTTTCCCAATCGGGTTGACCTGTGATGGGGCAAACACTTGTCACTTCATCACTTTCCAATACAATCGTCTTCACACCCTCGGGTTTAGGAAAAACATCGAGTTTACGAGAAGGTTCTTTTACAACCTTACCCAACGCAAAAAAATCTGACTGACTCAAAAAAAAACCTCCTCTGTTTTGATAAGGCGGGTTGCTACGACCGCCGGGGAATTTCCCCTCGCTTTACTTTACCAAGAATTCGTCCTTCAGGCAAGACCTAATATATAAGCAGCTATGCTTGCAGTACTGGTTACATTAGCCGCTTTACAAACTATAAAATGATTTACCAATAGAAAAAGAACACAGGACGGTACAAATTGTCCTGTGTTCAAAATCATAGGCAATTACGCTATCACGACAGCGTAATCGAGTGTGCCCCACTGGCGCTACTCTATTTTACTTCATTTAGCATAACTTGACTAACCACATGACTAATCTCTTCAAGGCGATATGGCTTATAAATGGCACCTTTAAAACCAAATTTTTGATATTGAGTAAGTAAAGGTGCTGTTGTATAACCGCTAGAGATAATGGCCTTAACGTGAGGGTCGGCTCGCAATAGTTTATCAATCGCTTTTTGCCCCCCCATTCCACCACGTACCGTCATATCTAAGATAACCACATCGTACGTAGCTCCTCGCTGTTGTTCTCGTAAGTAAAACGCCACAGCTTCTTCTCCAGTAACGGCATAGTCCACATCATAGCCAAGAATATGTAACATCTCCCCGGCTGTTTTACGCACCCCATATTCATCATCCATCAACAAAATTCTGCCCTGACCGTGAAGAATCTTTGTCTGATCAATAGCAGGGATGAATTCTTCGTGGGAAACCGGTAAATAGACATGAAAGGTAGCGCCCTTTCCCAATTCTGATTCCACAGTAATTTGACCACCATGTTGCTTGATAATGTTGTACGATGTTGCCAACCCTAAACCATTCCCCTGCTCCTTTGTAGTAAAATATGGATCGAAGATATGGAGTAAATGGTCGGCAGAAATACCTACCCCGTTATCCTGAAATGATACCTTCGCATAATCACCTGCGGGTAGCAACGCCGTTTGCTGTCCGAGACTCTCGAGCACAACCGTAAGATGAAGCTTGCCACCATTGGGCATAGCTTGCACAGCATTTATCACTAGATTATTGACCACTTGGTTAAACTGTCCGATATCAATATTAACGGCAGGCAAGTGGTCTTCAAATGTATAGACGGGTTCTACATTGGTGCCACTAAGAGCAAACGTAACCATTTCAATCAGCGTTTCTTCCAGTGATGCTTGTCTTTTTATCAGGGGGCTACCCTTGGCAAAAGCCAACAACTGTTGCGTGAGCTCCTTGGTTTGCAGTGCAGCATGCTCTATTTCCCCCAGCTTACGGGAAACTTCTCGTTGGTCTTTGGCATATATTCTGGCAATGGAAAGGTTGCCAAGGATAACTGTCAGGATATTATTAAAATCATGGGCAATACCACTAGCTAAAATACTAATGGATTCTAGCTTGGTTGCTCTCAATATTTCTTCTTGCATTTTTTTGCGCTCACTAACATCACGGATTACCAGCATTTCTGCCGCTTTGCCTTTGTATACTAGGGGCGCAATGCTTACCTCTAAGTTTACTACGCTTCCATCTGCACGAACACCCGTAATTTCATGCAAGACAAACGGATCCTCACTTTGCTGCTCTGTATTATATCGTCGCACAATTCTATTGATATCATCTGTATGTACATAATCAACAATATTTGTACCTACTAAACTGTCTGCATACGGGAGTCGCGCTAGCGTTGCAGCAACCGTATTGGCAAAGACAATTTCACCTTTGATGTGGATAACGATGGCATCCGGAGAAATATTAATCAACTGGCGATATCTTTTCTCACTTGTCTGTAAACGATCCACCATGTTTTTTCTACTTAACGCAATGGACGCGAATTCGCCAAAGGCTGTCCCTAGTGTGACATCATGTTCTGAAAACCCACTGGGTTTATTCACTAAACCAAGCAACCCTGCAGTTTCTTCATTGTCAACTAAGGGAATAAACATGACATTTTCAAAGGGTATGTGCCCAGCAGGCATTTCTTTTATCCATTTACTCGTAGCAAAATTATTCTCATAGAAGACCTGGCCCGTCTGGTAGACATGTGCATGAAGTCCATCCACAGGTAAAGGTACATTTGTTGGTATGCGAAAAGGTATATCGCCAAAATCAGTAAATAAAATCTTATTGGTGGTACGGTCTTCTCCCAAAATTGCCACAAATCCGGCAGACACACCAATAATCTGTTTGGCGATATTATAGATATTGCGAACTACGTCATTAAACTCCGTTTGCTCTAGAATTGCACTTACACATGCCAAAATAGAGCTTACTTCTTGCTTATGTAGCGCATGATCAGTGAAACGTTTGTTGCGTAATTTTGACAGTGTAAAACCTTTTTGCAGTACCCGCATCAATAACCTCCAGCTGTTAAGACATGTGAGTACATATTCGACACTTTCCATGATATTCCTGCGTGAATATTCAATAAATTTACTTCTTTAACATTATTCGACTTTGCCCCTATGGGCACAGGAAAACAAAAGTGTGAAGCAGGAGAGAAGTCTCCGGCTTCACACTATTTGGGTAGAAATGTGCAAATCGTAGTGAGAAAATCCTCTCCGTATTTTTCTAATTTTACTTCACCTACTCCGCTTACACGTAAAAGGGCGGCCTTATCAGAGGGTCTTTTTTCACACATTTGGCGGAGGGTAGCGTCGGAGAAAACAAGATACGGGGGTACGTTTTCACGATCAGCGATTTCTTTACGTAGCTTGCGTAATTCTTCAAAAAGCCCATCTTCCACGACGAGCGTTTGCACTTGCATTTTTCGCCAAACACTCTCTTTTCCTTTAATAACAGCGGCGGCCCGCTTACCCAGTTTAACAACAGGGTATGTTCCTTCCGTCAGGCGTAAGTACCCTTCCGCTGTCATGAAACCAATGAGGTCCCGTATGTCCTGTAAACTTTGCTCGGACAGTAAGCCATGCGTACTTAAACGATCAAATTTGAACTGACGTATTTTTTTATTTTTGGATCCCTTTAGAACTTCAGCGATCAAAGCAGCACCATAGCGTTCCTGCATACGATAGACGCAAGAAAGTACTTTCTGAGCAGCAAGGGTTACGTCAACGGCCTCGCGGTCATCCCTGCAGTTGGTACAGTTACCACAATTATCACTAGCATTAGCTTCACCAAAATATTCTAGCAAGGTTTGGCGTAAACAGTTTGACGTATGGCAATAATCGATAACAATTTGCAGTTTACTAAACTCATGCTGGCGTCGCTGTGGCAGGTAAACAGTTTGCTCAATGAGGTATTTTTGCAGCAGCACATCCTGGGGGTGATAAAGTAAAATACATTCCCCCGGCTCTCCATCACGCCCCGCACGTCCAGCTTCCTGATAATAGGCTTCGATATTTTTTGGCATGCTGTAGTGAATGACAAAACGAACATTGGATTTATCAATCCCCATACCAAAAGCATTGGTAGCCACGATAATGGGTAAATCATCGCGTAAAAAGGCTTCCTGGCTTTCCGCCCGCTCTGCTTCCTTCATGCCTGCATGATACCGACCTGCTGGGATGCCATGTTTTTGTAAAAGTTCCGCCAGTTTGTCCACATCTTTGCGCGTAGCTGCATAGATAATGCCCGATTGACCGCGGTGGGCCTCGAGGTGGTTGAGCACAAACTCTTGTTTGTTTTCTCCACGGAAAACAGCGAAATGCAAATTTTTCCGATCAAAACCAGTCACAAACACCTGTGATTCCAATAGCCCTAACAGTTTCACAATGTCTGCTTTAATCTCTAGTGTGGCTGTGGCTGTAAAAGCACCGATAACTGGTCTTTTAGGCAACGCCTTTATAAAGGGGGCAATTTTGCGGTAGCTGGGGCGAAAGTCATGTTTTGTGGTGCCATCCCCTAACACAATACCTGTGGCCTCTGCTTT
>JANKMV010000181.1:0-4642 GCA_024650095.1 Bacillota bacterium
TTGCTCGATGCCATTCGTGAGGCCAATGTGACGGCACATGAAGCTGGCGGTATAACGCAGCATATTGGCGCGTATCAGGCAAGCTATCAGGGTAAAAAGATCGTCTTTTTGGATACACCAGGCCACGCAGCTTTTACCGCTATGCGTGCTCGCGGAGCCCAAGTAACGGATATAGCCATTATTGTGGTTGCCGCCGACGATGGTGTGATGCCACAAACAGTGGAAGCCATTAATCACGTCAAAGCGGCTGATGTCCCCATAATTATTGCGATTAATAAAATAGATCGAGAGAATGCTAATCCCGAGCGAGTAAAACAACAGCTCACAGAATATGGTCTCGTTGCGGAAGAGTGGGGCGGAGAAACCATCATGGTGGAAGTTTCCGCTATCCAAAAGACGGGTCTCGAAACAATGATGGAAATGATCTTACTTGTATCAGAACTTGCCGAACTAAAGGCTAATCCTGATAAACCTGCTTTAGGCACAGTAATTGAAGCAAAACTGGACAAAGGTCGTGGCTCCGTAGCAACGGTTCTAATTAGAGATGGTTCACTACAAGTGGGTGACTCCATCATCTGCGGGACGATTCATGGTAAAGTTCGTGCCATGGTTGACGATAAGGGTAAGCGGATTAAAAAAGCTGGCCCGTCCATGCCGGTGGAAATCTTGGGTCTTGCGGATGTTCCCGAAGCGGGTGACGACTTACAAGTCGTGAGTGACGATAAAGTGGCACGTCAAATTGCTGAAAAAAGGGCTGACAAGCGACGTGAAGTAGAGCTTAATAAGTCAGTTAAGGTTTCTTTAGAAGATCTCTTTGAGCAGATACAACAAGGTGAGGTTAAAGATTTAAATATTATTATCAAAACGGATGTGCAAGGCTCTTACGAAGCATTACGTGAATCCTTGGTCAAGTTGGTCTCTGAAGAAGTTAGAATACAAGTGATTCATGGTGGTGTGGGTGCAGTGGCCGAGTCGGATGTTATGTTGGCCTCCGCTTCTAATGCCTTGATTATTGGCTTTAATGTTCGTCCTGAGGTGAATGCTCGTAAGATGGCCGATAGAGAGAATGTTGAAATTCGCTTATATCGTGTTATCTATGAAGCCATTGAGGATGTGCAAGCAGCCATGAAGGGCATGTTAGCACCACAATTTAAGGAAGTCATTCTTGGTCAGGCGGAAGTACGTAATCTTTTCAAAGTCTCGCGCCTTGGTACCATTGCGGGTGCACATGTTATGGAAGGTAAGATTACGCGCAACGCTGACATTCGTATCATCCGCGATAGCGTAGTTATTCATGAGGGAAAAATGGAAACACTGAAGCGTTTTAAAGATGATGCACGTGAAGTCTTGGCCGGTTATGATTGTGGTGTACTGATGGAGAAGTTCCATGATTATAAAGAGGGCGATATTATTGAAGCGTACACTATGCAGCAGGTGACGCAAGCCTAGCAAAGTGCAGGGAAGGTTTTTGACTGTTCCGCGCTGGTGTAAGCATAGTGTAATCGTCCTGAAAAATCCTTGGTCGCGGATGGAGGGATAGGAAATGACTGAACAACGCGCACATAGAGTTGCTGAAGAAATTAAGCGAGAAGTTAGTGATATTTTACGAAATGATATTAAAGATCCTCGCGTTGGTGGCTTAATAACTGTGACTGATGTTGATATAACCAAAGATTTAGCACATGCAAAAATTTTTATCAGTGTATTTGGTAGTGACGAAGAACAGCAGGCAACCCTTAAAGTTCTAGAGAAAGCAAGCGGTTTTGTGCGCTCCGAAATAGGGAGCCGCATTCGCTTACGGCATACGCCGGAACTTTCCTTTCAATTGGATCGTTCAATTGCTTACGGCGCTCATATTAATGAGGTGTTACGGAAGATAGAGAGGGAAGATGTTGGTGAATAGTCTGCATGAAATTGCAGTTCATTTGCAAAACTGCCGCTCGGTGCTTGTAACCGCCCACATTATGCCTGATGGCGATGCCATTGGTTCAACATTAGGTCTGGGCTTGGCGTTGCAAAAACTAGGGTTGACTGTTACCATGTTTTCTGTAGACAGTGTGCCTGCACGCTATCATTTTTTGCAAGGGGTGGAGCAGATTGTGATAGGAGCTCTACCCGCTGCCTCATTTGATTGTGTGCTGGTACTAGATTGTGGAGATCACTTTCGTCTCCGTCCCATTTGGGATAATATCAAAGATAACTTTATTATTAACATCGACCACCATCCCACCAATCCATTATTCGGCCACTTAAATTATGTAGACCACCAGGCGTCTGCCACGGGTGAACTTGTTTTTGGCCTCTTGGACGAGTTAGGATGTGAGCTCGATCACGCCATTGCTGAAGCTCTGTATGTAGCTATTAGCACGGATACCGGTTCGTTTAAGTTTGAGAGTACCACGGCTCAAACTCATGCCATTGCGGGAAAACTAGTGTCTGCAGGTGTCAATCCGGGCAGCATTACACCTGTGCTGTTTGATCTGCGCACTCCTGCAGCTATCTTTATTCTGCGTCAAGCACTATGCTCGCTTACATTCTCCGCTGACGGGAAAATAGCTTCCCTTGCTTTAACAGAGGATGATATGCAAAAGAGTCATGCTAAGGACGAAGATTTAGATGGTGTAGTTAATTATGCAAAAAATATTCAAGGTGTGGAAGTCGGTCTCATTTTTCGGGAAAAAGCCGATGGCACTGTTAAGGTTGGGTTTCGTTCCCATCGCGTCGATGTGTCTAAAATTGCCTCTTCTTTTGGTGGTGGCGGTCATGTCCGAGCGGCGGGCTGTTCCCTCTCACACAGCTTGCAGGAAACAATGCAAATTGTGTTGGCCGCTGTGCGTCAGGAACTTCCTGTATGAATGGGATCATTAATTTGCTTAAACCACCGGGTATGACATCACACGATGTAGTTGCTGTGATACGTCGCCTCACAAACGTAAAAAGAACAGGACACACGGGTACGTTAGATCCTGGAGCGGCGGGCGTGCTGCCCATCTGTGTGGGACAAGCCACGCGAGTTGCTGAGTATGTATTGGCGATGGATAAAAGCTATCGGGCCGAGCTGACATTGGGTTCAGCCACAGATACGGAGGACGGCTCTGGAAAGATTGTGGCTGAGCGAGCAGTCCCTGCTATGACGGTAGTTCACATTCAAACTGTACTGACCCAGTTTTTAGGTAAACGCATGCAAACACCGCCCATGTATTCGGCTGTTCGCATTGATGGTGAAAAACTCTATGAGCGTGCACGACGAGGAGAAACGGTGGAGCGGCCAGCCCGTCCCATTGATATATATCAGATCGAACTGATACGAATAGGAGAGAACACCATCCTCTTTGACGTCACTTGTTCCCGCGGCACTTATATTCGCACATTATGCTGTGAAATTGCTCAAGCACTGGGCACGGTTGGTCATATGTCGTACTTAATTCGTACGCATGTAGGACCGTTTCAGTTAGAAGATGCGCTATCATTAGAGGAATGTGCATCGAGGCAGGCAGCAGGAGAATTAGAAAATGCTATGCTATCTGTAGATGCAGCCCTTATCAATTTACCTATGCTGTCTGTATCCGCAGAGGATGCAGTTAGAGTAATAAATGGTATTGCAGTGCCCCTACCAACCATAGTTGCCGAGGGTACGCTTGTACGAGTTTATGGCCCAAAACAAGAATTTTTGGCGGTCTCCCTTGTAGAGCAAGGTAGAGTCCAGCCACGAAAAGTTTTTCATAGCAGGTGAAGCCGATGCAAATTGTCAAAGGTATTGATTTATTTCATTCTGTTCATCATGACCGGGTTTATCTCGCCCTCGGAAATTTTGATGGAGTTCATGTGGGGCACAGGGAGATTATTCGAACCACGGTGGATTTAGCCAAAGAACAAGGGAAAAAGAGCGCGATCTTGCTTTTCTTTCCCCATCCCCTTTCCATCCTACATCCACAACATTCACCAGAACTATTAATTACCATGGAAGATCGCATTGCCATGTTGGGAGAAGCGGGTATTGACTATGTTATTATTCATCCCTTTACTCGTGATTTCGCGGCCCTTAGCCCCGAGCAGTTTGCTCGTGAGATACTACGAAACAAATTGTCTGTGGCAGGTGTAGTGGTTGGTTTTGATTACTCATTTGGTAGTCGTGGTTCCGGTAAACCGACCGATCTGCAGGCGATGGGTAAGCAATATGATTTTTCTGTGCAAGTAATTGAGCCTGTTACCGTACAAGATGAGGCCGTAGGAAGTTCTGCCATTCGGTTACTCTTAACTCAAGGCAACGTGGAAAAGGCGAGTGCCATGTTAGGTTATCCATATTATGTACGCGGAACTGTTGTGCACGGAGACGGTCGAGGCCGAACACTAGGATTTCCCACTGCGAATCTACAGTTACCGCCTGAGGTGATTCGTCCAGCCAACGGTGTTTATCTAGCAAAAGTTGCGATGGCGGAGCAAATGTTCTGGGCGCTGACGAATGTGGGCACACGACCCACCTTTCATAAAAATGAAACGTCAGTAGAAGTATTTTTGTTAGATACAAAAAAAAATCTCTACTACGAAGAATTAATTGTTTACTTTATACAAAGAATGAGAGAAGAAAAATCTTTTATAGACGCTGCTGCATTGATTAAGCAAATTCAAAATGATGTTAGAC
>JANKMV010000181.1:4652-5181 GCA_024650095.1 Bacillota bacterium
GCTAGAATCCTTATAGATCGTCTTACTCTTTAATAAACGTGTAATTTCGTTACTTTTCTTGCCATTGTATATGCATTGTGGTACAATCAAATCTGTTAACCTACGCTCGGGTAATCGACACTCCGACGTTTAGCTTGGCGTAATGGGGATAAAGAAATAGAAAAGGAGGTGTACCTCATGACCATGGACACAACACGCAAATTAGATGTAATTAATGAGCACCGGCTTCATGATAATGATACCGGTTCACCGGAAGTTCAGATTGCCCTCTTAACAGAGCGGATTACCTACTTAACCGAGCATTTAAAAATGCATAAAAAGGACCATCATTCAAGACGAGGTCTTTTAAAGATGGTAGGTCAACGCCGGGGTTTGCTCAACTACCTAAAGAAAATTGATGCAGAGCGTTACCGTACTATTTTAGTAAAGCTAAAGCTTCGTAAATAGTTTCCCGGTACAATATCTAAATGAAGCGGGGGAAACCCCGTTTTTTTTATACTGGTACCCATTAAATCGCTTGCAATTAGCA
>JANKMV010000182.1:0-4387 GCA_024650095.1 Bacillota bacterium
TGTCGGCCTATTACTATTCTTTATTATTATTAATATATATTGTGTTTTATCGTTTCCCATGGATTTGAAAGAGCTGATGATTCTGCTGTGGGGAAAGATATATATCACTAGCTTTTTTGCCTTTTTCTTATGGTTACGTGCGCTAGACAATGGGTTTATGCTTTTATTAAGCGTCTTTTTAACGATCTGGGCTTCAGACACGGGCGCCTATCTATGTGGTATTACGCTGGGGCGAAATAAATTAATGCCCGCAGTCAGCCCCAAAAAATCTGTAGAGGGGGCCCTAGGTGGATTGTTGTTTGCCGCCATCATCATGTTGATGATGGCGCCGTATCTTACCTTGCATCGCTTCACCGCCGTATTTGTGGGCCTAGGATTATCCATCCTTGGTCAATGCGGAGATTTAGCGGAGTCTGCCTTGAAAAGATGGGGTAATAGTAAGGATTCAGGCATATTTCTCCCTGGTCATGGCGGTGTCCTAGACAGGCTTGATAGCTTACTTTTTGCCGTTCCGGTGGCATATTATCTATTTCTATTTTTGATACCAGGGAGGGGCCTCTAATGAAAACAGTGACTATTTTGGGTGCGACAGGCTCCATCGGCACCCAAGCTCTCTCAGTTGCCAGCGCCTTTCCTGACTTATTTCGTGTGCATGGTTTATCTGCTAACCGGCAAGTACATCTATTAGCAGAACAAGCGCGTCGCTTTAAACCAGCAAAGGTTGTCATCGCCGATCCCGCCTTGTATCAAGAATTAAAGGCCCTTTGTTCTGATTTGCCAGTAGAAGTGGCTGCTGGTGCCAGTGCTTTATGTGAATTGGCGGCAGACATTAAGCATGATATTGTTTTAAATGCTTTGGTAGGCTTTGCTGGCTTGCAGCCGACATTAATGGCGCTAGCCGCCGGTAAGGATGTTGCACTAGCAAATAAAGAATCCCTCGTGGCGGGAGGGCACTTGGTGATGCCACTCGCGCGGGCACAGCAGAAAGCTATTTTGCCAGTTGATAGTGAACATTCTGCAATTTTCCAGTGCTTGCAGGGACAACAAGCTCATACTATCGAAGATTTGGTCATTACAGCATCTGGCGGACCTTTCTTTGGCCGTACTCAGGCAGATTTACAAAATGTTACGCCACAAGCGGCCCTAAAGCATCCCAACTGGTCCATGGGTGCGAAAATTACCATTGATTCTGCCACAATGATGAACAAAGGGTTAGAAGTTATTGAAGCCCATTGGCTTTTTGCTATGGATTACGATAAAATAAAGGTAGTTGTCCATCGTGAAAGTATCGTCCATTCCATGGTGACTTTTCATGATGGTGCTGTGTTGGCACAACTGGGCATTCCTGATATGTATATCCCCATTCAATATGCTCTAACATATCCTAACCGCTTACACGGTAACGCTCCCCGTCTTGCCTGGGAAACGGTACAATCGCTACATTTTGCACCTCCCGATACGGAGAACTTTCCTAGTTTACGCCTCGCTTATGTGGCAGGTAAAATGGGCGGAACTCTTCCAGCTGTTATGAACGCAGCCAATGAAGAGGCCGTGCGTCTCTTTCTTGCCGGCGAAGTCAGCTTTTTAGGGATCTCTCGTATAATTGACACTGTTATGAATAAACATAAAGTAATTATTGCGCCGGACTTTGATGCATTGGTAGACGCAGACCAAGAAGCACGGCAGCTAGCGCAAGAATGTGCAAAAAAGAAAGGGTGAAATGATGCTGACATTAGTTGCCTCGGTGGTTATCTTTGGACTACTGATATTTTTCCATGAGTTAGGTCACTTTCTAGTAGCCAAAAAAGTTGGAATCGGCGTCATTGAGTTTGCCATTGGTTTTGGTCCGCGCCTAGTTCGGAGAGAAGTGGGTGAAACCACCTATTCGTTACGTGCTTTTCCTTTAGGTGGCTTTGTTCGTTTGGTCGGTGAAGAACCTGACGACGATTCAGACGAAGAAGTCAACTTTCAAAAGAAATCTGTCTGGCAACGATTTTCTGTGATTGCCGCTGGGCCTTTGATGAATTTTCTCTTGGCGATTCTGTTATTTTCGCTGATCTATTTTGCGTATCTGGGTGTACCTGTTTATTCCTCCACCGCCATTGGGGAGTTATTGCCTGATGCCGTTGCGGAAGAAGCCGGGCTTCTCAGCGGAGACCGAATTCTCTCCATCGCAGGGCAAGAAGTGGGTGACTGGCATGAGCTGGTCGCTTTGATCCACGCAAATCCGGAGAGGGAAATTCAAATTGTTTACGAGCGTAATAATGAGACGCGTACTGTGCTTGTTACTCCCCAACGTGATGCTGAAACCGGCGATGGTCGTATAGGTATTGGCGCTGAGACGCGTATGTACGCCCTACTTCCAGCGATCCGTATGGGTGTAGAACATACTGTTTGGTTTATTCGTTTCATTGCCACGAGCATGGTACAAATGATTTCTGGACGCATGGCCCCCGATGTGGTGGGTCCCGTGGGGATTATTAGCCTCGTAGGTGAAGTGGCACAGACGGGTATGATGAATTTACTATCGTTAGCGGCCATAATTAGTCTTAATCTAGGCTTTCTTAATCTTTTACCCATTCCAGCGTTGGATGGTAGCCGGTTGATGTTTTTAGCTTTAGAAGGGTTACGAGGACGTCCAGTAGACCCACAAAAAGAATCGTTTATCCATTTTGTGGGCTTTACGCTACTCATACTTTTAATGATCGTGATTGCCTACCAGGATCTTGTGCGTTTAAACATCTTTAACTAAGAGGAGTTCTCCATGATAACCCGAGAAAAAACTAAATCGATCCAAGTTGGGCCTTTACTCATTGGTGGAGGTGCTCCAATTGTTATACAGTCCATGACCAATACTAAAACCGCCGATGTGGAAGCCACCTTACGCCAGATCCGTACATTAGCGCAAGCTGGCTGTGAATTAGTCCGTGTGGCAGTACCCGATGAGGAAGCTGCCGCTGCGCTACCAAGTATAATTACCCGCTCACCCCTTCCTGTAGTCGCCGATATTCATTTTAACTACCGTTTAGCTCTGGCTGCTTTAGATGCGGGTGTAGTTAAACTACGGATTAATCCTGGCAATATCGGTAGTAGGGACAGACTGGCGGAAGTGGTACAGCGCGCGGGCGAAAAAAAAGCAGCACTACGCATTGGCGTCAATGCGGGATCACTGGAAAAACGCTTATATGAAAAATATGGCACTGTCACAGCAGAAGCATTGGTTGAATCTGCACTGGATTCAGTTCGCATGGTGGAGGATCTCGGGTTTTACAATATGGTTATTTCTTTAAAAGCTTCCTCTGTACCGTTAACCATCGCGGCGCACCAGTTACTAGCAAAGAATGTGGCCTACCCTCAGCATATCGGTATAACTGAAGCAGGTTCCATGTTTAGTGGTACCATTTACTCTGCCGTGGGCATCGGTGCGCTGCTCCTTGCGGGTTTAGGTGATACAATACGGGTTTCCTTGACGGCGCCTCCAGAAGAAGAAGTACGCGTTGCTAAAGAAATCCTCTCCGCGACCGGTGTGCGCCGTTTTGGTCCTCGTGTCATTTCCTGTCCCACGTGCGGGCGTACTCAAATTCGATTGATGGAGTTAGCACACGAAATAGAAGAGCGTGTACGTGGTATTACCGCACCATTAACGTTTGCCGTTATGGGTTGTGTCGTCAATGGACCGGGCGAGGCTCGTGAAGCGGACCTTGGTATCGCTGGTGGTAAGGAAGAAGGACTTATCTTTCGCCGTGGTCAAATAATAAAAAAAGTAGCACAAGATAAGATTGTGGATGAGTTCATGTTAGCATTAGAAAACTTGTTACAGGAACAAGTAGGTACGTAAGCCGTTGAATGGTTCTGCCAAGCTTGCGGTTTCTTTCCAGATGTGGTAAAATGTCAAGGAATACAATGAGCATCGCTATGAGAAGAGTGGGTCCGCCCACTCTTAACTTTTACTGTAAAAGATTATGGAATGTATCATATAAATGTACACAGTACTGAAAGCTTGCTTTAATGGACTAATAAAGAGCAAGCATTTCTTGCATGTCACTAGACCTATTACTGCTTTTTTGGGTAATAATAGATATAACTTGATTTTTTTCTATCTAATCTAACCTACATAACTGGGGGGTCAAGCTTGAGCACAATAACGGAAACTCTGATGGCGAGTGCAACACCCATTGCCGAAAAGTTAGACTTAGAACTTGTGGATGTTGAATTTGTCAAAGAAGGAGGTCAGTTTATCCTTCGTTTTTTAATTGATAAAGAAGGTGGCGTTACGCTAAATGATTGTGAAACATTTAGTCGTATTATCGATGAGGAACTTGATAGATTAGATCCCATTGAACAAAGCTATTCGTTACAAGTGTCTTCACCGGGAATTGAACGTCCA
>JANKMV010000182.1:4397-5172 GCA_024650095.1 Bacillota bacterium
GCCGCTGCCGCCATGGCAACAACTGCAGACTATCAACGCTTTGCTGGCCGGCCCGCTACGATCAAGCTTTTTGCTCCGTTAGCAGGTCGCAAGGAATATACAGGTATATTACGGGGGCTCGAAGAAGCAACCATTCTTGTGGAGGTTGAACACGAGGGAGTTATCCACATTCCTCTCAAACGTGTGGCCAAGGCAAATTTAGCTTTTCAGTAATATGTTGAGAAGGGAGGCATCAAGTCACAATGAATCAAGAGTTTTTAGCTGCTCTAAACGCCATTGAGCAGGAAAAGGGCGTTAAGAAAGAGGTTCTTTTTGAAGCGATTGAAGCCGCGCTTGTATCCGCATACAAGCGTAATTTTAATGCTGCCGGTAATGTTAGAGTGCAATTGGACAGAGAATCTGGTGGCATAAAAGTATATACTCGCTTAAATGTGGTGGAAGAAGTTTCACAAACTCAATTTGATATATCATTAGCGGATGCTCGCGATATAGATCCTGATTATCAGATTGATGATATAGTGGAAAAAGAAGTTACGCCAAAAAATTTCGGACGCATAGCGGCTCAAACAGCAAAACAGGTTGTGATACAGCGTATTCGTGAAGCTGAACGCGAGCTCGTTTTTGACGAGTATATTGACCGCGAGGAAGATATTATTACAGGTATTGTTCAGCGACTAGAACAGAAAAATATAATTGTGGATTTAGGTAAAACCGAGGCTGTCCTGTTACCGACGGAGCAAATGCCCAGTGACGAATATAAACCAAGTGAACGCAT
>JANKMV010000183.1 GCA_024650095.1 Bacillota bacterium
ATAGCAATTCTGCTCTGTTTGCTACTTTTTGCGTTACCTCTTGTCGGTTGCGGTAACGCGGTAACGCCAAATAAAAAAGTCCAAGCTGCCGAGCGCGTGGATGCACGTTTGGTGGAAGGGAATACGGATTTTGCCTTCCGGCTATTTGAGCAGTTGCAAGAACCGACGGGGGATGCCAATACATTTTTCTCTCCCACCAGTATTGCTTTTGCCCTCAGTATGGTCTATAACGGAGCTGCGGGGGAGACGAAAACGGAGATGGCGCAAGCCATGGGTATTGAATCGCTCACACTCGAAGAACTCAATAAGGCCAATGCCGATCTTTTATCCATTTTGCAAAACCCCGATTCCAAAGTTGAAACTAATATTGCCAATTCCCTCTGGCCCGATGATGATGCGCACATGATGGCGGATTTTATGCAAAGAAACCGTGATTATTACGATGCAGAGGTTGAGACCCTTGATTATGCCCAGTCGGATGCCTATGCAATCATTAATAACTGGGTAGAAGAAAAGACTGAGGGTAAGATTAAGGATCTGTTCGAGCCCCTTGATGCTGATACACGGCTCGTCCTTGTCAATGCCCTCTATTTTAATGGTGAGTGGACCGAGGCTTTTGCTGAAGAGTTGACGCAGTCAGCAGATTTTACCCTTAATGATGGCAGTACGAAAAGTGTACCTTTGATGCACAAAGATACTACATTAGCTAGTTTAGAAGAAGATAGCTTTAATGCTGTGCGCTTACCCTATGGTAAAGAGCGACTTAGCATGTATGTATTTGTCCCCACAGAGAACTTGGCTGACTTTTACCAGCAGCTTAGCGCAGAAAATTGGGAAGCATGGATGAGCTCATTTACTGAAAGGGAAGTACAGGTTTTTTTGCCTCGTTTTAAAGCAGAATACAAACAAGAATTAAATGATGCTCTGCAGCAATTGGGCATGAAAGAAGCCTTTAATCCTAGTTTAGCAAATTTCTCTACCATGGCAGAAGAGGAATTATTTGTGAGTAAAGTCATTCATCAAGCGTATATAGATGTGCACGAAAAAGGAACTGAGGCTGCGGCAGCAACCGGAGTGGAGATGCGTCTCACTTCTGTTCAGGACGATCCCTTTACTGTACGAGCCGACCAACCGTTCTTTTTCGCCATCCGTGATGATCTAACCGATACTATTCTCTTTATGGGCGAAGTGACGAATCCGTAATCTAAAGAGACCTATTTATGTTGAAGCCTTTTTGTAAGTGAGGGGGGTATTAAATGAAAAAAAACATAATCGTTGTCCTTGCGCTGGCCCTATTGCTACTACCTTTAGCTGGCTGCGCATTATTGGAAAGAAATGAAGTCATTGCCGCCAAAGAAGTGGATGCACGATTGGTGGAAGCCAATACCGGTTTTGCTTTTCGTCTTTTTAATGAGTTGCTTAAAGGTGATGAAGAAAATGTGTTTTATTCTCCGGCTAGTGTTGCTTTAGCTCTCTCCATGACCTACAATGGGGCGGCTGGAGACACAGAGAAGGAAATGGCCCACACAATGGGAATCGAGAATTTGACACTCGATGAACTCAATGCTGCTAATAAGGATTTGCTTACCATTTTGCAAAACCCGGATCAAAACGTAGAAACGAGTATTGCAAATTCCCTTTGGCCTGCCGAAGGGGCACCCTTAGTTGAAGAGTTTACAAAACGTAACGAAGAATTCTATAATGCCGATGTAACGCGTGTAGATTTCACCTCTCATGATGCTGTGGATATCGTTAATGGGTGGGTCGCAGACAATACCAATAACAGGATTGAAAAATTATTTGATGAACTAAAACCCACAACGCGCCTTGTGCTGGTGAATGCCATCTTCTTTAAAGGAGGTTGGACCCATACCTTTGATAAAGAGGCCACTGCGGATGCTGATTTCCATTTACCAGTAGGCAGACGAAAAACGGTGCCCATGATGTATCAGCAAAATACACTCTCCTGTTTGGAAGGGGACAACTTTAAAGCTGTACGTCTTCCCTACGGCCAAGAGCGAGTCAGTATGTATGTATTTGTACCAGAGACAGAGCTATCCACCTTCACAGACCAACTGACATCAAGTCAGTGGGAAGAGTGGCTCAATAGCTTTAGCGAAAAAGAAGATGCCACTGTCTTCTTACCACGCTTTTCTGCCGAATACAAAACGGAATTGATTAATCCGCTTATGCAACTAGGCATGGTGGCAGCTTTTGGGGGTGGCGCTGATTTTAGCGGCATTACACCGGGGGGCGGCTGGTTTATTTCGCAAATAGTGCATCAAGCCAATCTAGATGTTAATGAAGAGGGAACAGAAGCTGCAGCAGCCACCGGCGTGGCCATGGATGAATCGGCACCGCTAGATCCCTTCACCCTACGTGCAGACCGGCCATTCTTTTTCGCTATCTGCGACGATCTCACTGGCACAATTTTATTTATGGGCACCATCACTAATCCCGAAGTAGACTAAAGCACAAATATAAGGTTAGCAGCAGAAATGAACTGTTGCTACCCTTTTTCTATTGTTATCAAAATATCCGTTTTCTAAATAGTGCTATATTTAATGAGCGTCGTTTATCTCACTTACGGTTTATTTAACTCATCATTTTTCTGGTTTTCTTGGCTGCGTAAATACTCGAGAGTTTTCCACAGATAGAAGAGAGGTAAGCCATAGTAGATGATGCCGACATTAGGGAACTCGAAGTTCGCTAATCTAAACAACAGTTGCAGTACCATGGAGAGCGTGAGTGCGTAGATACTTAATTTATAAAGATTGGCAAAACCAATTTTATACCTTGCCATGAATTCAAGGAATAAACCAAGGATGCTGACAATAAATGCGCTAATCAGTTTGCCAAAAAAGAAGAAAATGAAGCCAAAAACAAAAATGAAAACATTAAGCCACTTTAAGTACGGTAGCCAGCTTTGGGCATCACTTTTTGTTATGTGTACGGTAGAGAGGGCAGAAAACTTGTACGTTTGTATCTCATAATCTGTCTTATGTGTATAGTCATTTTGAGAAATAAAGACACCTTCATCGTAATCGTCCAAAACACTTTTATCTAGTGAGCCTGATGTATCGATAATAAAGATTCTATTAGGGGTTTCTTCTATAATTACAGGCATTTGGGCGTCTACGGAGAGAATGCCATTTTTCAACTCGAATTCAGGAACTTCTCGAGCAAATTCCTCTATCATCTCGTCTATACCCGTACTTAATCCGATCGTATCTTTAATGCTTGCTACACCCGCAAAGACTAAAGTAAGTAGTAGTAAATACAATAAAGCGTTACGGAATGTGCTCTTTAAAAAGTGTTGATAAGATTCGACTCTGCTGATACTGTGGATAAATGTTGTCAGTGGACGCATTATTTTATTCCTCCTCTACATCTGTTTCAGTAGCCATTGATCTGTCGCGGTACTGTATCAGTTTGACCATTCGTTTTCGCTAGGATGCAAGCAAACTAATTTTATCACAACCTCATAAATTGGTCTATGTCGTTTTTAGCAAGGAGCTACCTTCACCGTTGCTAAACATTAACAATTCATCCAGGCAGTTCAAGGCCATAGTTTTTAAAACTAATGCTAGCCAAGATTAAAATAATAGTAAGCCAAACAAAAAACAGCTCACACCGGAGCTGTTTTCTGTAACTCAACTTTAATTATTCTTCACTTATTCCGTAACAATCCCTTTTCGCTCATTCAGATCTTGCATGATTTGCGGCATTTGCTTATCTAGGCCGCGTAGGAAGTACAGACAAATTGTAACAAGAATGGATGAGGCGGCAGACAGCCAGGTGAAAGTTAGGGTAATAGCCGATAACGCTTCTGGCGTTTGGCTTGGAGCACCGCCAACGTAACCACCCCTTGCCAACACAAGAGCTACAACCGCAGCGCCCAGACCCATACCAATTTTCTGACCCATGCTGGCGCCACTAAAGATTAAACCTTCACTGCGAATGCCTGTTTTCCACTCCCCATATTCTACAACATCACAGATGAAAGCAAAACGAGTACCGAGCATAATCGCCGGACCAATACCACGTAATGCAGCGGAAACCATAATTACGGTGACAGAGGTTGGGTTAATCAAAGGGAGTAAACCCCCCAATGCTTGAATTCCCATTCCCATGAATCCAGCGGTGATTTTGCCTACACGCGGAATTAGCGGCGCGAAAACAATAAGTGCTAACAGCAGTGCAACGAAGATGGTGGACATAAATGGGCCCATCAAAGCGGGGTTTTTCATAATCCACGTCATATAATACATGTTAATCCCCATAAGTGCAGGAAAAGTAAAGGCCAGCACCTGTAAAAGGGTAACCAGCACGAACCATTTGTTCGCAATAAATAACCGCAAACTTTGCGCTACAGTTATTTTTTCTTGCAGCTTCGAAGTACTACGAACCACTTTTTCTTTTGTTCCCGAAAATGCAACTAGGATTAAAGCACCTGAGATGATAGCTGTCAAACCAAAAAATTTAAAATAGCCAGGTTGGCCGCCACCTAAAGCGGCAATACTCTTTACAACAAATAAATTGCCGAGCACAATTGCAGAAGTGCCAAAGGCCTGCCCAACCATATTTAGGTTTAACCGCTGTTTGGCATCTGTTGTAATTAATGCAGTTAGGGACCCCAATGGGAGCGCAACACAAGTTGAGAAAAAGAATGCAACTAAATTGTATGTAACAAATGCATAGATAACTTTCCCATTCGTACTGATATTGGGAACATAAAAGAGTGAAATTAGTGATAATGTTGCAGGCAATGCCATCCATAATAACCACGGACGCGCTTTACCATGTTTGGATTTTGTTCTGTCAACAGCAAATCCAATTATAATATCTGTAACCCCATCTAAAAGTCTCGAAAGAAATAAGATCGAACTGACTGCGGCAAGTGGCAGTAACGCAATATCTGTCCAGAAAAAGGTTAGATAGCTCCCCTGCACACCACCCACACTTAAAGCAAACATACCAATTGCAAACATGATGAGTTCCTTGTTATCAATCGTCGTCTCGCTTTTTTTGATTAGTGTCTGACTGGTATTTGACATAATACTCCTCCTCCTCTTTTTTAATTGTTAGAACAATTATAGTAACTATTTTTACTATATACCACGCAAATTAGAAATGTCAATATACTATT
>JANKMV010000184.1 GCA_024650095.1 Bacillota bacterium
AAAACTAGTTCTTTGTCGAAAAAAGAATAAAATAGATTTTGGGTGGGGCATAAGGGGGTATGAATATGGAATTTGAGAAAACGATATCAATGGCTGTCCCTTTATTTGCGTTCCTTTTATACATGGGGCTGATGGCACTGAGTATAAAAAGCTCTCGTTCAAAATTATCCAAGATATTTCAAGGGTACTTAACCGTAATGTTGGTCTGGAGTTTGGGCTCCTTTATGATGCGGACAGGCTTTTTTCCAGGGCCACTATTCTGGAACCGTTTTATGATCATAGGCATGGTGGGGGTTCCCTTCATATTTTTTCACTTCAGTGAAGAAATATTAGGACGCCCTCATTCTTTCAAATTAAAGCTTGGCTATTTTTTGTATCTTATTTTTTTTATCAGTAATTTTTTTGGACTAATCGTGGACGATGTTTCTCTCGTAGATGGATTTTTTAGTTATTCTTTGGGTTCTCTGTCGGTTGTTTTTGCGGTAACGGGGGGCGGGTACGTTTTACTATCTACTCTTCTCTTAATAGGGGAGGGTTTTAAAAATCCTGCTTCATTTTGGAGTAATCGTCTGGTTTATCCTTCCATTGGTGCTGTCCTGATGTTTGTGGGAAGTACACTGAACCTATTTCCCCAAATTGGTAAATATCCACTTGATATCACAACCAATACAATTAACGCATTTTTACTTACCTATGCAATTTATCGTTACCGCCTACTAAATATTACAATTTCCATTCGTAAAGGATTAGTGTATTCTGCATTAACGGTTTTACTTACGGGTAGTTATCTGCTTACCGTCTACCTGTTGGAGTCAGTGATTCGACAGAATTTAGGGTATACCACTGCCATTGCTCTGATTATGGCGGCTATCATCGCTATTATCTTTGAACCATTAAAAAACTTCTTGCGTGTCTGGATTGATAAAGTAATGTTCGGCGAGAAATATGATTATCGAAAAACCCTTAAAGAGTTCAGTTACCTTAAGACATCCATTCTTAATTTAGATCAGTTAACCCAATCGACACTGGAGCTGTTAATAAAAGCCCTGCAAGTTCCCTCCCTAGCTTTTTTACTACTGGATAAGGATAGTAATTTTTACTTACATGCCGGAGTTGCCATTGATGAGGATTTATCTAAGGTTGTGCGTATCGATAAAACCAGTCCCATTATCCGGAGGCTGTCTCAACACAATCCCATTCTAACTTGGAAGGAAATTGAAACTGCTCCTGATTTTCAGGGACTCTGGGAGCGAGAAAAAGAGTTTCTCAAAGAACTGAAGATTTTTCTTTTTGTCGGTATCAGAATGAATGGGGAACTGATTGGTATTTTGCTCTTGCCGAAAAAAAGTACAGCGGATCCTTTTACCGATGATGACCGAGAAATGTTAGTTACACTAGCGAACGAGGCTGCTGTTTCCATTCATAATGCTCAAGTCTACAGTGAGGCAAAAAGACAGGCCGTGAGAGATGAGTTAACAAAGTTATATAATTACCGTTTTTTTCAGGAGTCTCTCGATAAAGAAATAGCTCGCTCAAATAGAACGAAGCAGGATTTCTCTTTAATATACTTAGATTTAGATTTCTTTAAGGCATACAATGACATTTTTGGTCATCTTGCAGGCGATGAAGCCCTGGTTAAGATTGGGCAGTCCATTGCTCAATCCATTCGTCCGTCAGATATAGCGACCCGCCTTGGTGGTGACGAATTTGGCATTATTTTGCCCGATGCCAATAGTGAAGATGCACTCGAGATTGCAGATAGAATTAAAACGACTGTGTTAACTAATTTCCCTGGTACCAGTACCAGTAGTGTTCTAACCATTAGCCAAGGGATAGCTTCCTACCCGCAACATGCTCAAAATAAACAACAACTGATATCATGTGCCGATCGCGCACTATATCAGTCAAAAAACATGGGACGCAATATGGTTTCTGCCTATAAACTCAGTCTAGCTGTGCCAAGCTCCTCTAGTGAAGATGGATCCGGATCAGAATTCGAAAGAGATTTCCTGAGACAGCAGGTGGAAGATGCGTATTTATCTGTAATCTACACCTTGGCAGCAGCCATTAATGCCAAAGATAATTATACGTATAAGCATTCAGAAGCTGTCACCTACTATTCGGTTGCCATAGCAGAAGCGCTTGGCTTTTCTGAAGAGCAAAAGAAAATGATTCGTTATGCGGGTATGTTACATGACATCGGTAAAATAGGTATTCCCGAGTATATTCTTAACAAGCCAAGTTCTTTAACAAAAGAGGAAAGGGAAGTTATTGAGAGTCATGTACTGGTGGCTGAGGCGATTGTTAGCCACACCCCTTATCTTCGTGAAGTGGCCCCCGTGATTTTGCACCATCATGAATCATATGACGGTGGTGGCTATCCCCATGGTCTCAAGGGCGAAGATATTCCCCTTGAAGCTCGCATCTTGGCCATTGCGGATGCCTACCATGCCATGACGAGTGATCGGCCCTATCGTAAGGGAATGCCATCAGAAATAGCTATTCAACGAATGTTGGAGTTATCAGGAATACAATTTGACCCCATTCTGCTGCCTATTTTTGTGAATTTCATAAAAAGAGAACCCATGTTGAAGGTCGCGGGAGATCATCATGATTAATGAGACGCAAACCAAAGGGATAATATTGCTTGGTTTCATTGGCTTTGTTTTATTACTATTTTATGATATGGCATCTTTAAAAAAGGTGAAAAATCGCTTTGTACTTAGTATATTGGGGTACGGTATACAAGCGTACGCCATCATATGGGCTGCCTTACGCACGGAAATGAGATTCGTCGGTGAGTGGGTAATGTGGTTGGGTTTGCCTGTTGCACTGGCAGGGCTAAGCTGGTTGCTTTATTGTTTATTCCTTTTCCCACCGATTAGAAAAACATACCAGGATGTTAACGGGCCTGTTTTAACGACGCAAGGTCCGTATGCGTTGTGCCGACATCCTGGTATTTATGGCTATAGTGCGTTTGTGCTTGGTTTAGCCTTGCTTACTCGTTCAGAGCTTCTTTTTGTAAGCGGATGTATTTGGAGTTGTATAAATGTAGGCTATGTTTTTCTCCAGGACAGATTTATTTTTGGATCATTACTCTCAGGATATCAAGATTATCGCAATCATACACCAATGTTAATACCGAATGAAGCTAGTGTGAAAAAGTTCTGGAAGACGAAGTAACTTTTCTGTCAGGGGTGTAAAAAATGATCAACTTAAAAGAATTGCTAAACGAGGATAGGAAAAAAGATGCTTGGTCGAGACATTGTGGCTTTATTGATTTATCCCTTAAGGAATTTCAGCAAGTTCAGGAGCATCTTCTCCTAGAACAGATAGATCTTCTTTCAAATTGTAAGCTAGGGCAGATACTTCTAGATGGATCTTTACCGCAAAATGGGGAAGAATTTCGTAAAGTGGTACCCCTCACCTCATATAAAGACTACCACCCATATTTTAAGGATAAACAGGAGGATGTTCTGCCCCTAAAACCAAGCTATTGGGTATGTACATCTGGCGCCATCGATGCCTATGAGTATAAGTGGGCGCCTTACCCACAGGGGCTAGCCCAGACACATATTAAGAATTTCCTCGCCTCGGTCATATTTTCCGTAAGTACGAAAAAAGGAGATTTTTCGCTAACTGAACACCAGAAATTCTTGTACGCCATGGCACCTCCGCCTTATCTAACGGGAATGGTTCCTTATGGTGTAGAAAAAGAGTTTCCCTTTACCTATTTACCGTCACTTGCAACTGCGGAAAAAATGAGTTTCGAAGAAAGAAATACTGAGGGTTTCCGTTTAGGTTTAACGCAAGGTATTGATCTCTTTTTTGGTGTCTCTAGCGTGCTAGTAAGAATGGGCGAGAAATTTGCTCAAGCAGAAAGAAACGCAGCAAACCAACAGAAAAACAACCCCATAGCATGGTTGCGTTTAGCTAGAGGCCTTGTGAGAAGTAAAATGAAAAAAAGAGAACTCTTGCCCCGCGATGTCTGGTCTTTGAAGGGTATTATTTGCGCTGGGACGGATACAAGTTTTTATAAAGAACGTATTGAATATTTTTGGGGTAAGAAACCACTGGAGATTTATGGTGGTACTGAAATTGGTATTGCGGGTACACAGGCCTGGGATTATGAGGGTATGACGTTATTCCCCGACGCAAACTATTGGGAGTTCATTCCTGAAAATGAGTATTTAAAATCAAAAGCAGACGCCGATTATCAACCGAAGACTGTTTTATTAGCGGAACTAGAAGCAGGACAGAGATATGAATTAGTTATGACTAGTTTTAAGGGGGGAGCCTTTGTCCGTTACCGAGTCGGTGACATGATTCGAGTTTTACGTCTTACTAACCCAGCACTTGGAATCGATTTGCCTCAAGTTATCTATGAAGATAGAATTGATGATGTCATAGATTTAGCAGGCTTTACCCGCATTTATGAACGAACAATCTGGGAGGCGTTAAAGGAGGCGGGTATTACCCATGGTCACTGGTTGGCATGTAAAGCGTTTGCCGGAGGGCACCCCATCGTCAAAATATATCTAGAAATGTCAGATGCCCAGAAAGCACATACAGCTATGGAAGATGGTATTCATCAAGCTCTTTGTTCTGTGAATACAGACTATCATAATCTTGCTGAAATCATGGCATACCGTCCTTTCAAGCTTGTAGCCGTAAGTACTATAGCCTATGCGAAGTTAAAAAAGAAGCAGCGTGCAGAACAGGCTGATCCTGCCGTCTTTAGGCGAATTAATCCACCTGAATATTTATTGCAAGA
The DNA here is from genome assembly GCA_024650095.1 of Bacillota bacterium. Classification (GTDB taxonomy): domain Bacteria; phylum Bacillota; class Dethiobacteria; order Dethiobacterales; family Dethiobacteraceae; genus JANKMV01. The sequence continues at coordinate 4,775 of JANKMV010000184.1, forward strand.
TCTTTTTGGTTTAGAAGCTTAATGGATGTAACTCGGGCAACGCTGCCCGGGTTTTTTTACTGGTACGGAAACGATACCTCTTGCAGCAAGCAATGGCACAGTATGTTGGGAACGGTCTTGACCGTTCGGACTCTTTAAAAGCGGCCCCAATAGGGCTTACACAGGGTAAAGAGAACGAATTTTCTTATTATACAGGAATTATGCTGTATATGTTGAAAGTAAAGAGTGTAATAAAACAGTAAAAGGCGGTGAAGTATAGTGAGCGATGTAGAAGTGGTAAAGCAAGAACGGCAGCAGATTTTTACCAATTTGTATAGAGGTAAAATTCCTACGCGCGTTCCTGTTAGCAATTCCCTCTCCCTTGAGGCTTGT
>JANKMV010000185.1 GCA_024650095.1 Bacillota bacterium
TAGTACTGCAAAGACTCTAGCCGCATCTTGCTTGTCTTGAAATGATAAAAATATGGTTTCTGTTTCCATCGCTAGCGCCAGTCCGCTCAACTCATCCTGCCAAGAGGCTAACGTGGGTAAAGGGTATACGGCAACAGCAGCTGCCTGCCGTATAGACGATGTAATTTCGTCCCACTCCGCCATAGTAAGTTGACGATACGTTTCGCTTTTAATATCGTCTTGTCCACCATCAGCTTGCGGAAGTTTGTCTAGTAAGGAGTTAAATTCCAATTGCGCATAAATTTTTCGCAGACGCTCTAGCTGTGGTTCTTGCCGCGCATAATGCTCCGGCATAAAATCAAGGGGGACATCGGTAATGATGGTGGCCAATTCTTTACTTAAAAAGGCTTGCTCTCGATTATCCGCCAAATTTGTCCGCAGTTTGCCCTTAATTTCATCGAGATGTTCATACACTCCCTCTAATGTGCCAAATTCGGCTAATAGCTTGAGTGCTGTTTTTTCACCCACTCCGGGTACGCCGGGGATATTATCAGACGAGTCTCCTTTAAGACCTTTATAATCAATAAACTGTTTGGCTGTGAGACCGTATTTTCTTTGTAATTCTTCTGCATTGTAACGTTCCACTTGCGTAATGCCACGCCGGGTAAAAATTACGTCCGCTGGTGTATCCACCAATTGGAAGACATCGGCATCTCCACTGACAATCACAGGTCGTAATTGAGACTTTTGGGCAGAGACGGCTAAGGTACCGATGAGATCATCTGCCTCATACCCCTCCGTTTCCACCACCGTAATTTGTAATGCTGCCAGCAGATCACGTACGCGAGAAAACTGTTCGGACAATTCCTGAGGCGTTTTTTCCCGCCTTCCCTTGTATTCGCTATATTTTTTATGACGGAACGTCTTTTTGCTTTTATCAAAGGCCACAGCAACATAGGCCGGCTTTTCATCTTCAAGAACTTTCAAGAGCATGGTGGTGAACCCGTATACAGCATTCGTATATAAGCCCTGCTTTGTCTGCAGGAGCGGTAATGCAAAAAATGCACGGTAGACTAAACTGCTACCGTCAAGAATCAGAAACTTGCTATTGTCAGTCATGGCAGTACCTCCCTTCGTTTTAGCACAGCCACCCGTGTTAAGAAAATAAAGATGGGCAGAAGAATAAGATTAAGTAGAATCCGTTGAGTGCCAAACAGGTGTAAAAAAGCGGGTAGCTTTGGTTTAACCGGATCTTTTGCAACTCCATCCAGTTCCTCGCTTACGGTTTCACTCTGTTGCTTACTATCTACTGTTATATCTTCCCTTCCATTAGACCCTAAATCACCACGTGGTTGAACATTCTCACTCGGCGGTTTTAATCCTTCCGAATTATCAAGAGTAGGAGAATCCGTCTTTGACTCAAACGTTATGGCATCGTTACTTGACCCTACCATTTGGCGGCCATATCGTGCTTGATAACTAAGGGGCAATAAGTTACCTGCCACCAGCAAAATAAAGACGGCAGCAGCCGCTACAGCGTGGGTAAAGCCTGGAAAAAAGCGCGAGCGACGAATTTTTTTTTCGGTTTGCAAAGCGGTTAAAACGGAGGCACGTAAGGTAGGGGGGGGCGTCACATCCTCTGCTTGCTGCAGCCATAACACAGCGGCACGGGTTATTTCCACTTCGTGGCGGCAATGACTACAGATATGAAGATGACCTTCATATTCCTGCAGGTCGACATCATTAAGCAGGCCATCCACATATTCAGACATTTTCTTTTTGCACTCTTCACAGATCACGGTTAAGTCCCCCTTTCCCCTTTAGATGCTCTTGAGTGGAAATTTGTTCCCTCTTTTGTAAATAAAGCGTCCGCAACTGTTGTCGCGCTCGGTTAAGGCGTGACTTTATTGTACCCATATTCACTTGCAGGATCGTTGCCATTTCCTCATAGCTAAAACCTTCTAGATCCCGCATCACGATTACCGCTCTTTGAGCTGGGGATAATTTGTTTAGTAAGCTACGTATTTCTGCCTGGAGTTCCCTTTGTAAGGTTACCGCCAGAGGACCTGGAGTATTGTCGAGCACTTCTCGTAGGAGTTCTCCTTCTTCTGTAGGCCATGGTTTATCTAAGGAAACAGAAGAATTGTTTTTTCGCTTGCGACGTTCATCCAAGCAGGTATTTGTGACAATGCGAAAGAGCCAAGTGGAAAAACTCGCTTCTCCTTTGAACGATGGTAAAGCCCGGAAAGCCTTTAAAAAGGCTTCCTGGGCTAAATCTGCCGCATCATCTCGGTCTCCTACCATCCTAAAGCATAACGCATATACTTTTTTTTCGTAGCGTTGCATCAATTCATCGTAGGCGCGCAAATCACCAGTTTGACAATGGCTAACAAGTAGTTTTTCATCTTCTGGCACTGCGTTCACCTACTTTCTTCCAAGAGTTAGCGGATTTTCGTCATTAGATCCGCCATTTCAATGGCACTGATAGCCGCATCCCAGCCTTTATTGCCCGCTTTTGTACCGGCCCGTTCTATGGCCTGCTCCAATGTATCACTGGTAATGACGCCAAAGATAACAGGGACGTCACTGTCTAGTGAGACTTTGGCCACGCCTTTGGCAACTTCGCTTGAGACAAACTCAAAGTGAGGTGTAGCTCCTCGAATAACGGCCCCAAGACAAATTATAGCATTATAACGCTTTGTTCGCACCATTTTTTGTGCCACTAGCGGTATTTCAAACGCTCCGGGAACCCAAGCTACCTCAATCTTGTCCTCATGAGCATCATGGCGTTTTAGTGCATCTAGACAACCACCTAGCAATTTACTGGAAATAAACTCATTAAAACGACCAACAACGATACCAAAGGTAAACTCTTTTGCAATCAACTGACCTTCATATACTTTGTTCATTGTAAACACTCCTCTTATTGTTTATTTACTTGTCAACATATGTCCTAATTTATTTTTTTTCGTTATTAAATAATTGACGTTATCCTCACAAGGTGAAATCTCAATGGAAACTCGTTCAACGATGGTCAAGCCATACCCTTCAAGTCCGCGTACTTTGCGGGGATTATTGGTCATCAGACGAATTTTGCGTACACCAAGGTCAACTAATATTTGTGCCCCCAAACCATAATCTCGCAAGTCAGCGGCAAAGCCTAGTGCTTCATTTGCCTCAACAGTATCCTTGCCGGCATCTTGCAACGCATATGCTTTTAGTTTATTGAAAAGACCAATGCCACGTCCTTCTTGGCGCATATAGACAAGCACACCAGCGCCCTCCTTTTCAATGTTGGCCAAGGCACTTTCTAGCTGAGCGCCGCAGTCACAACGGCGGGAAGCAAAAACATCCCCTGTCATACATTCGGAGTGAACGCGCACTAAAATTGACTCGTCCGCAACAATATCTCCCTTGACAAGAGCAAGGTGTTCACAGTTATCAATGGTGTTTTCATAGGCAATAATACGAAATTGACCAAATTCAGTTGGTAAGTTAGCCTCAGCCACGCGTTGTACAAGCTTGTCTTCTTTCATGCGATATTTAATTAAATCCGCAATGGTAATAATCTTTAAATCGTGTTGCACAACAAAATCTAGTAGTTGTGGCACCCGGGCCATGCTGCCATCTTCATTCATTATTTCACAGATCACACCGGCGGGGTATAACCCAGCGAGTTTTGCTAGATCAACTGCACCCTCCGTATGGCCAGTGCGGCGCAGGACACCCCCTGGTACAGCTTTCAGGGGAAAGATATGTCCAGGACGCTGTAGGTCATGCGCGCGCGTCTTGCTGTTAAGGAGGGCTTCCACCGTGTGTGCCCGCTCTGCTGCCGAAATACCTGTAGTAGACGCTGCTGAATCTACGGACACGGTAAAGGCGGTACAATGGGGGTCTGTATTATGGGACACCATCATCTCTAACCCTAATTCGTGTACACGTTCAGCTTCTAGGGGCACACAAATTAAGCCACGCCCATATCTTGCCATGAAATTGATGGCGGCGGGTGTCACTTTTTCTGCCGCCATCACTAGGTCTCCCTCATTCTCACGATCCTCATCGTCTACCACAACAACTATTTTACCTTGACGGATATCTGCAATTGCTTCTTCAATACTGTTAAAAGACATGAAGTTCACTCCCTCGATTAGTCATGATTTAAAACCCGTTTTCCCTTAGCATGGTGAGAGAAATATTTTCTTTGTCTTTAGTTGCTTGCTGGCCTGTAAGCAAGCGAGCCACATATTTGCCAATCAGATCATTTTCTAGATTAACACTACCACCTACTTTTTTCTTGCCCAAAGTGGTGATAGCCGTGGTGTGTGGAATGACAGAGACGGAAAATGAATCGTCGCGAACGTCGGCCACTGTGAGCGAAATGCCATCAATGGCAACACTACCCTTAGCGATAATAAATTGTAGCACGTCTGAAGATGCTGTAAAGTGAAACACCACTGCATTCCCTTCGTTTCTTTTTTCAATAATACGGCCCACACCATCAACATGGCCACTAACTAAATGGCCACCCAAGCGACCACCTAACGTCAACGCACGTTCTAAATTCACTGGATCACCCGCAGTAAGTTGCCTTAGGTTGGTTTTATTAAATGTTTCTGGCATCACATCCACGGTAAATTCATGGGGCAAAAATGCAATCACCGTTAAACAAACACCGTTCACCGCAATACTATCACCCAACCTAACATCCAGTAGAACTTCACGAGCGGCTACCGATAAACGGGCTACTTCACGTTTCACTAAGAGCGTTTTTACTATACCCACTTCTTCAATAATGCCGGTAAACATTTTCTTCACCTCCAGCTATTTCTTTTACGAGTACTCTATATATCCTGTTACCAACAAGTCCGTTTCATAATGCGTACTTTCAATATTTATAACACGCCAAGCTTGAGCCACTGTCGCCACTCCCTCCCCGCCCACAGGAGTCGCTGCGCTTTCCCCACCAAAGATGAGTGGTGCCACGAAGAAATGGATTTTATCCACCAAGCGCGCCGTCAACAGCGAATAGTTAAGCGTACTGCCACCTTCAACCAACACTGAGGTGATATGACGACGACCCAATTCATTCATCATTGCTGTTAGGGGCACACGTCCTTGCTCGTCCGCAGGGAAGACCCTAACATCG
>JANKMV010000186.1 GCA_024650095.1 Bacillota bacterium
ATAGAAAATAAGCCCTTTACACTATGTGCAATCTCATACTCCACCTTGATCTGCCCATAAAGAGGGACTAGCTTATCTGCAAAGTCTTTTATTTCCCGCAGTTGATCCTTTGGTAAAGCATCCATCTTATATTTCCGAGTTGATTTACGTTTAAAGATATAATCATATACGTTTTCTATCATGCGCTTCCCTCGCTTCATGCAAAGTTCATTTGTTACCCGTGCTTTCCTGCTACGCTTGTTTTTGCTGGCAACGCTGATCGTGCCAGCATGATTTTGTAAAGATATTTCAGTAATTAGGCAATAAAAATAGGATCGTGAAAAAATGATAGATACTTCCTGCCAGGACAAAAAGATGCCACACGGCATGATTATATTTTATCCTTTGCATACCATAAAAGATGGTCCCTACAGTATAAAACATGCCCCCGACGAATAAAAATCTCAAGCTTGTTCCGTTCAGTCCAGCCATGAGGGGCTTAATGGCAATGATAATTAACCAACCCATACCTATATATAAAAGGGTAGACAGGATTATAAATTTTTTAATGAAAAATATTTTAAAGATAATGCCCACCAGCGCTATGCCCCACACTATACCAAATATTGTCCAACCCAATGTACCTCGTAGTGTAATTAAGGTCAAGGGAGTGTACGTTCCTGCAATCAGCAGATAAACACAAGCATGGTCGATGATTTTAAGTATATTCTTTGCTTTTCCTTTAGGAAAACTATGATAAAGGGTAGATGCTAGGTACAAAATGACCAAGGTGGAACCATAAATAGTAAAGGTTACAATATGCCAGATGTTCCCATACATATTTGCATAAACCACCAGCACCACCAGTGCTGCGATTGCTAAGCCTAGCCCGATGCCATGTAAGATGGCATTGGTAATTTCTTCTGCGGTTGAAAGCTCTCTAATCTTTACCACGTTTGGCTACTCCCCTTCACTCTCGACCGTCGCTGTTCGGTTTTACCTTCTCTTATTTCTTGCTCCCTTGCCTTGCTCTTTGCGTTTTGGCTTATAGTTACTCTTTTTATCTTGCTTACTAAATCTAGTAGTGCGCTCTTTTGTAGCTGGTTTAGTTCCTTTACTTGTATTTGCTCCCGGCTTTCGCTGGTGTTTCTGTCCCTCTGCTTTGGGCGCTTTTCCTTTAAAATCTTTATGACCACGCTCTTGCGGTGATTCTATCTTTGGACGTGCATATTTTACGCCGGCGAGTACCCCTTTTGCTTCAAGTGACATACCGATTCCTTTTTCGATCACATGTAATTGACGACTATCTCCCTGTGTTGCCAACGTAATGGCTAATCCCTTTTCGCCTGCTCGTCCGGTCCTGCCAATGCGATGTATGTAGCTTTCTACATCCTGCGGGATATCATAGTTGAACACATGGGTAATGCCTTCCACATCTAAACCTCGGGCCGCTACGTCCGTTGCCACAAGTATATGTATTTTGGCATCACGGAAACGTTTCATCACCTGTTCGCGTTTGGCCTGAGATAAATCGCCATGAAGTTCATCAGAGATATGTCCATGTTCCTGCAGGGCTTTATTTAAGGCCGCAGTCCTTCTTTTCGTCCGACAAAATATCAGTGCTAAATATGGTCTGTGTTCTTCTAGAAGAGATAATAAGGTGGCTTGCTTTGTCCGATCCGTAGTTGCAACAACGATTTGTCTAATCTCATTTAAGGTAACCCTTTTGCTCTCAATTCGTATATCAGTGGGATTGTTCATATACTGCCGTGATAATCCCCGAATACTTTTGGGTATGGTGGCTGAAAATAGCATGGTTTGACGTTTAGGCGATGTCTGCTTGATGATCCTCTCAACATCGGGTAAAAAACCCATATGCAACATTTGATCGGCTTCGTCGAGGACTAGCATCTTTACCTCACCAAGCTTTATTGTTTTTCGTCCAATATGATCGAGTATGCGCCCTGGTGTGCCAACCACAATATGGATAGATCCCTTTAATTTCTTAATTTGTCGGTCTACATCCTGTCCACCATAGGCAGCTAGTGTATTCGCTCTGACCGCGACGGCGAGTCTATTTAGTTCATTTGTAATTTGCAAGGCGAGTTCACGCGTTGGCGTAATGATTAAGGCCTGTACATGGGGATTCTTAACGTCTATTTTTTCAAGTATGGGCAGCAAAAAAGCAAACGTTTTCCCCGTCCCTGTTTGAGCTTGAGCAATCACATCTTGTCCTGCCAGTAAAAGGGGGATGGCTTGCATTTGCACTGGGGTGGGGACTTTTGCCCCCAGTTCATGTAAAATGGCAGTAAGTTCTTTTCTAACCCCTAAAGATAAAAAGTTATTTTCCACGGTCGCTACCTCTTTCTATTGTTATATTTCCTAGGTATTAATTAGTTATCAGATACAGTCATATTATAAACGATTAGTATGCTAGCTATTACTATACTCATTCCTACCTGTAGCCTGTGTTGCATATACTACAATTTCTACCTTTAGCTTTAGCTGCATATAGTGCATCATCTGCTTGCTTAAGCAATATGTCCACATCAGCAGTTGTCGTTGTATACGTCGTTACTCCGATGCTAACGGTCAAAGAAAGAGTGTGCTCGTTATACTTAATAACGTCATTTGCGATACTAGCACGCACTGTTTCAGCCAAAAAGTATGCATCTTCTAATTTTGTCCCCGGCAAAATAACACAGAATTCTTCACCGCCCATTCTGCCTACAATATCCACCTTTCGCAGGCGTTTTTGCAAATGAGATGACACTTGCCGCAAGGCTACATCACCTGCTGCGTGACCAAAGTTATCATTTATCAACTTAAAATGATCAATGTCGAGCATCAGAAGAGAGAAAAATTGCTGATATCTTTTTGCGCGAGCTATCTCGGTCTTGATAGCACTTAAAATATATCTGCGGTTCCAGATATCCGTTAATTCATCCGTGGTAGCTAAAATTTGGAGTTGCTCTTCTACCTGTTTTCTTTCCGTAATATCTTTTAGTAGAATCATATGTCCAGGCAATTGTCCCGACCTATCCTGGAGCGGAAATGCCTCAACTTTAATCCAGCACGTTCGCTTACTAACCATACGTTTTAGTTCTATATTTCCCTGATCAGGTATTTTTTTAATGATGTGGACTAATTCTGGCCAATCTGTAATACCAGCTTCGATTGATGTGCCAATTATATTGCTGTCTATTTGTAAATATTGTCTAGCCACGGAGTTCAAATCGATAATACGCTGGTTATTATCGATAACTAAAACCCCATCTGGCAAAACTTCAAAGAGAGTTGTTCGTGCCACAGGCGCTAGATCTAATAAACGGTGGCGGATAATGCCCCAAAAAATAAAGAGACTGCTCAAAGTAAAAGCATAAGGAGTTAGGTCTAAATTCCAAGGAATAATTCTGAATAGATTAAAGAAAAATCCCAACCAAGGTATGATGGAACCCATGAGTATTAAGGCAATTTGTGAACGATATGCAGTGGATGTTTTATACCACAAGAAACTAAAATGAAGATTACTAAAGAAAATAGCCGCAAGAGTATAAGCTGCATTAAGCCAGTACCAATATCCTCGCTCAAATACAATTACTGGAAACGGGCCTTCTGTACTCATATAAGCAGTTGCATAGTACAAATGGTGATACTCGTTAGTAAAAACTAAGACCAATGTGCAGAAAGGAATAATAAAAAGAGCCATTACGACTCTGCGAGATATTTTTTTTTCAGGTAGTGCGTAGCTAATGGCAAACAAAACTAAAAATGCTGGAAGTAATGCTATGCCGAGATACTCTACTTTTAACCAAAACATTGCCTCCTGCAGTGATGTGGAGGAAATTTCAAAGGCATACCCTATTGAATAGATGACACAGGTAAGTATAAGTAGGGTAAAGAGTCTTGCACTAAGCGTTTTTTGGCACCAAGCCCAATAGGCTATGCCTAGCAGAAAAATACTTGATGCAATTAAGGCAAGAGTATACGAATTATACACCATTACATAACCCCATTATCATAATTGTAAGTATTTAGCATATGAGTCTATTCTTATACTTGTCGGGTTTCATGTTTTTTGTTCTGCATCTTCGTGACTTGGTATACGTTTACGACAATGAAAACAAGAAGTCCAGCCCAAATAAAGCTAAAACCAATGAGATGGGTTCTAGAAAAGTGTTCTTTAAAAATAAAAATCCCTAATAATAGTGTACTGGTAGGCGTTATATATTGCAGAAAACCAAGCATGATTAGTTTAATTCTTTTAGCTCCCTGAGCGAAAGCTAAAAGAGGGATGGCTGTAATGACACCTGTGCCAAAGAGGATAAGCATTTCAGCAACAGATACCCTACCTAGTGCTCCCACATTTTGTACTTGACGGTTAATAATATAAAAAAGAGCGATTGGCATCACAATAGCAGTTTCTAATGCTAAACTCGTCAGTGAATCCACGTTAATGAGTTTTTTTGATAGACCATACAAACTAAAGCTGATGGCGAGAATAAGTGATATCCAAGGTATCTGACCGTATTGAATTGTCATGATAAGTACCCCGATGAGAGCAAGAAAGATGGCTAGTCCCTGCCAACGATTTAATTTCTCTTTTAAAATAACAACCCCAAGTAGTACAACAAATAAGGGGTTTATATAGTAACCCATACTTGCTTCGATCACATGTCCGGAATTCACTGCCCAAATGTACGTGTACCAGTTAATGCTCATAAAAAAGCCTGCAAGAAACAAAGAAAGTACATTTTTTGTTTGCTTCATCACGGCAAAGAGCCGAGGCCAACCGCGAGTAATTGTAAGGATGATACCAACAAAAACAAATGACCAGACTATTCGGTGTGCTAGGATTTCAAGTGCAGGTATACCTTGCAAGAGCTTCCAGTATAAGGGAAGTATCCCCCAAGCGGTATACGCTAAGACACCATACCAGACACCCGCACGATCACGTTCTTGATTTTGTTCCATTGTACTTTGGCTTCGTTTGTCCATATGTAAACTCCTGTTTTTTCAATTTTACCTTTGATTATACTCTACTGCAACCTTTATTCATACCCCTACCAGATATATTACCTCCTACGTGGTAAGAAAGGTGCACTTATTCAGTTCCCTTAGCTGCACCT
>JANKMV010000187.1:0-4284 GCA_024650095.1 Bacillota bacterium
GGTTTGCCTTCGGACAGGGGTTCGATTCCCCTCGCCTCCACCAATATGGTGGTAACACTCGGTCATTTATGGCCGGGTTTTTTGTTTTGTGGGAAAGATGGGTTCGGTAGGGGTTATCAGATGCCTGATTCTATTGAGTTATTAGGCTGTCTTGAGTCGAACCCATCTTTTGTTAGTCCAGGTACAGCACGGTTTACCCTGCTATTACTGTAAATCAAGGTTGAAATATATGGTCTTTTCAAGTACATTTTCTTAAGTTTGTTCTGCGTCGGTTGGCAGTGGTATTTTTATTTGGAGCTTATAGTTGCCTGCAGAGATTCTACTGCTACTCAGACAATGTTAGTGTATAAGTGTCGCCGGTTTGTGTGTTTCGATAGGTCCAGTTGACGAAATCCTCGTTTCCTTCCATTCCATCGCTGGAAAAATGATAGAGTAACTGTGAATTATTTAGGATATAAATGCCAATTGTAAAGTACTTATACCCGTCTTGGCCAAAGAGGTGGGGGTTAACCAACTGTGCTCTGTGTTCAAGCCTAACACGGTCAACATAAGTCTCCTTGATGCTGGTCAGCGTTTCTTGGTCGGTAATTGCTTTGGCACATTCTTTAAACAAATCTTTTGCAGTTTTATCTGAAAGAACTTGGTTCGTATATAAGTATAGGCGGAGGTGCCCGTTTGGGTGATATTCTGTGGTAACTTTTCTAATATTATAATCGGACTTAACTAGTTTCATGGCTTCCTCTAATTTAGCTATTTTCACATTGTTCGGCCTTATAGTCATAAAATGAATGGCACCCAACCTTAGCGAAAAAAGAATGATAGTGAGAAGTACGACAAAGCCTATAATTTTTCTTTTCCTCGACATAAAGATGCCCCCCCTTTACCTAAATGTTTTTCAAACTCCAACATGAACACACATCAAAAAGCAGGATTAAGAACTAAGGTTGCACTTGCTTTATTGAAACGAGTTTTTGTGGTAATCGCTTAATATTGAAAAAAGAAGCCCTTCATGAAGAGAGGCATCTTAACAGTGATTTTATGCTGTTTGCTTGCGAACGATGAACAAACCAGCAAGAATTCATCCAATAACTACAATACCGGTACTATCGTACTCTTCTCAATATGATTTCTTCGTGTTTAGCTACTTCTGTTTCAATTCTATCTAATTTCTCGGAGTTTTGTTTGTATCCGTCAAATAGAACGCCAAGTTTATTGCCATGTTCATTTTCTATCTTTATAACAGTATCTTTAATCGTTTTAACTTCAGTTTTTACTTCTCCTATTTCAGATTGTATGTTCGTAATATCACTCTTGGTTGCTTGTAATTCTATATATACTTTTTCTAATAGGTTATATATTTTTTCTTCATCTTTCATCACATCTTCCTCCTTTGCCCAAACCATTTGAACATAATCTTAAATAACTATATTCTTTTATAGCTATAAATTTCCTTCTAATCAAAAAAGTTTGTTTTCAAACCGCACCCATGACCCAGTCAACAACGTTGAAAAGGCTTAACTGCAACGATAATTACGCATTAGTGCTTAAGTAACTCGTCCGCTTACCGCGAGCCTGTAGGCACTAGCCCGGGCGCCGACTAATCAGGCTACCGACTCCACGATTTATATAGCCAAAGAGGAATAAATCATTAAACCTGATGCCTATAACTCTGAAGAGAAATTGTACATACGAAACGGTACGGTTCGCCTCCACCAATATGGTGGCACAGCCTAGGATAATTCCTGGGCTTTTTTGTTTTCGACGTGGATTATCTGACTCCTATAGTTATTGAACTACTAACATGCCTATGAGAAAAGAAAAGAGGGAGCAGTGCTCCCCCTATCAATACTCCTCCGACAATAAAGCAGAAAGAGATCTACACAGCACTAGGTGTGGATCCACCCTCGTTATAAATTCCGGGAATGAGTAATATTTTGAGATAGAGCCACTAGCACAATCCCGGTGAATATGCCAGCCAGAATCCCATCAGTAAACGATATCAAAGTAGCTAAACCAGAGTTTACTAAGTATGATGCGCTCATGCATAGGGAGGCTGCAGTATGAGTAAAATCAGCCCTATTCATGAAGCCATTAAACTCTACGCCAAGCAGTTAAGGGTACCCACATTTACAGACTATGACGCAGTTGCCAGGCAGCTAGAGCCTGGTGACGGATATGATAAATTTCTGTGCGAGATCATGAAACAAGAGTTATCACAGCGCCAGGAGGCTGGTCAAAGGCGCCGCATCAAAAAAGCTGGATTTCCTGTGATGAAAACATTAGATGAGTTCGATTATGACCGTCTTGAACATGTCTCAAAGGCCTTAATTTGGGAGCTTGCCTCGTGTGATTACATTAAAAACAGGCAGAACATAGTTATGATCGGGAACCCTGGTGCCGGAAAGTCTCACTTGTCCTTAGGCCTTGGCATGAAAGCCTGCTATGCCGGTTTTAACGTCAAGTTCTATACGGCCATGAATCTAGCCAATGAACTAGCAGAGGCCATACAATTCCACCGACTATCGAAGCTGGAAAAAAGCCTGGCCAAACATGACTTACTCATTATCGATGAACTAAGCTATCTAACCTTTAATCGGCACCAGTCAGAGATGCTCTTCCAAGTCATATCAGAACGGTCTGAAAGAGCAAGCATTATCGTATCGACGAACTTAGAGTTCTCCCGCTGGACGGAGCTCTTTGAGAATGAAATCATGGTAGCGGCTATGATCGACAGGCTAACATTCAGATCACATGTGTTCAACATGAACGTTACTGATTCATATCGGCTAGAGAAGACATTGTTGTATTAGGACTTAAGTGGCTCAACATTTTTCCAGCGTTTTTGGCTCAGTATTTTCCTAGCGAAAGTGGCTCAATTTTTTTCTGGCGCGTGGCTCAGTATTTTATTGACAAACGCACCAGTCAGCTGACCGGCTTTTTGGAGTTAAAATTGCTTGAGGTAAGATTTTGGACAAGTTTCCCATTTAATAGTTTGATGGGAAGTAGGCTGTACTAGCAGGGCAGATTTATGGTTTTTACGATTGATTTTACCTTTTCGCCGAGTAGAATCTGTTCATCTTTACAAAGGATCTGTCCGTCGATGGCCTGGACAATATCGACATTACCATGGCTTAAGACATAACCTGCAGTATATTCTTCACATTCAACCATATGCTTACCACGAAAACGACCGTCGTTGCCAGTAAGACGTAGGCCACACCGGCTAGAGCGCCAAGCCCCTTGGCTGGTACCCCGTGCTCGGAGAGGTGAATGTTAAGATCACCAGCCAGAGCATACGCATCCTCTTTAGTCAACACAGTTTCTTTTGCACGTTTGCCGAACTGGACGAGCCGTTCTGGGTCAGAGATTGTATTAAAACTGCAACGCACAAACCCGGGTCAGAACCATCAGCTCCGTTTTGAACAAGGAATTCTGCACTATGGGCGATTAAATCTTGCAGATATTGCTCATTAATTTCTGCTGGAAAACACATGGCACTATTGTGTGAGGTGTAAGATACATCGGGGTGGACAAACAATTGATGTCGTGAAATTCCTTCACAGCTGCACCAGCCTTTTTTTTCAATGGTCTCAATGAGCTTTACAGCTAGCTTATTTGCTCTACCAAAATGGTGGTAACAGTCAAATCCTATGACTTGGCTGTTTTTTGCTAGGAAACAGAGATTTTGCATGGGTTGTAAGAAGCCCATGGTTATTGATTTTTCTGCCCGAGTCGGATCTGATACATTAAAGCTGGACATTCATAAGTACATATAGTCATTCGATATAACGAGTACTATAAAGTTGTGATTTTGGTACAATTATAGTATAATAATGCCACGAAAGCTTGAAGGGGTTGATATTTATGCCGAAAATCATTCCGATTCGAGATTTAAAAAATACAAGCCAAATCTCTCGTATGTGCCAAGAGGCAACCGAGCCGATATATATTACCAAAAATGGGTATGGCGATATGGTTATTATGAGTGTAAAGATGTACGAAGAGAAAATATTTATGATGGATGTGCAAAACAAATTGGCTGCAGCTGAGATGCAGATAGCGGAAGGGAAAGTGTTGGACGGAGAATCTTCTTTAAAAAATCTAAGAGAAAAATACAATGTATAGCTTGATTGTTTCAGATCTTGCTCACAGAGATTTAGAGAATATTGTCGCTTACATTGCTGTACAGCTTGCGAATCCCACAGCTGCGACCAACTTTCTCGATGAAGTAGAAAAATGCTATGGACATTTAAAAAGCAATCCCCATATGTATGAACGGTGTCA
>JANKMV010000187.1:4294-5103 GCA_024650095.1 Bacillota bacterium
CATGATGTTCGCTTGCAAAAAGAGGGGTATCGCAAAGCGGCCATCAAAAACTATGTGCTAGTTTATAAGGTTGATGAAGGGACTAAAACAGTTATCATTTATCGCTTTTTCTTTGGTGCACAGGACTATGTGAAACTGATATAAAGGTTTGGATGGGTGAGAGTCGCGAGTCCGGGCCCATGACCCGGTCACCAACGTGAAAAAGGCTTAACTGCCAACGATAATTACGCTCTCGCTGCAAAATTTACGCAGTGTGTCTGCTGGATCCAAGCCTGTAGGCTCTAGTCCGTCATCGACTAATCAGACTACCGATCCCACGGTTTGTAGAGCCAAAGGGGTAGGGAATCAGCATTGTGCTAGCGTAACGGTATCTTGTCTCAGAGAGCAGGCTTGCGCGAATCTCAACATGAGGCTACACTCGTAGAAGCTTTGCTGGTCTGCTAACGGATCTGGGTTTCGATTCCCCTCGCCTCCACCAATATGGTGGGAACACTCGGTCACTATATGGCCGGGTTTTTTGTTTGGTAGAAATAGGGGTTCGGGTTTATCTAATTATTCTTCCAACTCGCTTATATATTGCGAGACAAATGTGTTAAGCACAAACCCAACGTACACCTTTACCATGGAGTCACATAAAACAGTATACGCTTTCTGATATTACTAAAAATGACTTTCATGCTAATTAACTAACTTATCTTACTCGTTTTTACTTCTCATGCAAGCGGTTCAGAAATCTATGTATACTCTGTAGCGAGGAGAGCAAATGCATAAATGGGACATTACTGGAGTTATTGTTGCTGAGCCGGACG
>JANKMV010000188.1 GCA_024650095.1 Bacillota bacterium
GTAAGCATGCTAGATCTTAAAAGAATGCAAGTGCGGAACGGTCAAGACCGTTCCCTATACTTTAGACGCAGCACTAATGTGCTTTGCTGAACTGAAAAAGGGCACGCCCTTCGCGTATTTATTTCCTTTAAGGAGATGTAAGGAGATTTTGCCATGCATGATGTTAACGAAGCCATGGAAAAACTACTGCAACATTATCGTCACGATTTTCTCAATGTTCTGCAAGTTGTCGGCGGCTTAGCACAATTACAGAAGACGGACAAGCTTCTTGCCTACATTCGTGAAGCCAGTGAAGAGACTCAGCAATTTGCGCGATTTGTAGGCTGTGGTGATGCTCGACTTGCTCTTGCAGTTTTTGATGCATTGCTACAAAATATGGATGGTGATTATGTGCTGCAAGTTGAAGGAAGCATACCCAGCTTGGAGCCAAGTTTTCTTGACGGACTAGCTTGCACATTGGCCGTTGCATCAAATTGTATGCAAAAACTACAAGGTGTTACTCTGGCCGTAGATATTGAGGGTGGCACACATCCTACACTAAACCTGCGTTTGCTTGGAGAAAAAGAGTCTATCTGGCAACCTGTATTGCTAGCGGCAAACCAAAATGGATTGCGGGCCTCGATCGATGCAAAAAACTGTGAGTTTTCGCTTCTTTTGGATAAGTGGGAATCAGCGGGAGAAAAATAAGGCAGACAGAAGATTAGGAGTGGTAAAAATGTTTGTCGACCGCGCAAAAATTTTTTTAAAAGGCGGTGACGGTGGAAACGGCATCGTTACCTTTCGTCGTGAAAAGTATGTACCACTAGGTGGACCGGATGGTGGCGATGGTGGTCGTGGTGGTGACGTAGTTTTTATGGTGGATTCCAACTTACGGACACTGTTGGATTTTCGTTATCAGCAACATCTACGGGCAGACCGTGGGACTCACGGCCTAGGTAGTAATAAGCATGGTCGCGGTGCTAATGATATGATCGTAAAAGTTCCACCGGGTACACAGGTAAGGGATGTGGAAACTAAAGTGCTGTTAGCCGATTTGACAGAAGAAGGTCAAACGGCGGTAGTGGCAAAAGGTGGTCGTGGTGGCCGCGGCAATGCTCGCTTTGCCAGTCCGGCTGATAAAGCACCACGTTTTGCAGAGAAAGGTGAGCCGGGTGAAGAGCGCTGGGTATGGCTAGAGCTTAAAGTTATTGCCGATGTGGGATTGGTTGGCTTTCCCAATGCGGGCAAGTCTACATTTCTCTCCCGTGTCTCGGCTGCACGTCCCAAAGTAGCGGACTATCCCTTCACAACGCTTTCTCCCAATCTTGGTGTTGTAGACCAAGATGGTGTGGAACCATTTGTAATTGCAGATATTCCGGGTCTCATTGGCGGTGCCCATGAAGGCGTAGGATTGGGACATGATTTCTTGCGACATGTGGAGCGAACACGCCTTCTCATTCATATCGTGGATGTAGCGGCAGTGGATGGGCGGAACCCACTGGCAGATTACAAGCAAATTAACGAGGAATTGCGTCTATATGATGAGCGCTTATCACGCTTGACACAAGTGGTGGTTGCCAGTAAAATAGATTTGCCACAGGCTGAAGAAGGCTTGGCCGAGCTACGCCATGAACTAGGATCTGAAAACGTCTTTGCCATTTCCGCGGTAACGGGAGCGGGTGTGAAAGAGGTTCTTTATCACACAGCTAAAATGCTTAACGAGCTGCCGGAGGAAATACCCATGGCGGAAGAGCCTGCCGTTTTTACCCCTGGAGATGTGGAAAATGAGGAAATTACCATCGAGAGAGAAAATAATGTTTTTACCCTCCGCGGATTACGCTTGGAAAAGTTAGTAGCCATGACGGATTTTAATAACGAAGATGGCGTTAAACGTTTTCAACGGATCTTCCGTCTTTGGGGTCATGAAGATGACCTAAAGGAAGCGGGTGCAAAAAATGGGGATACCATTAGAATTCTCAATATAGAGTTTACCTTTTGGCGGGAAGAGGATGACGAATAACGGGGTGAAGTAAATGACATTACAATTGCCAAAGTACGAGGAAGGGCTATCTGTGGGGATTATGGGTGGAACATTTGATCCAATCCATCTTGGACATTTAGTCATTGCCGAAGAAGTACGCATTCAGTTTAAATTAGATAAGGTGGTTTTTGTTCCCACGGGGAACCCGCCGCATAAAGTAACAGGCCATGTTACAGATCCTGAACATCGTTATTTAATGACGGTGTTGGCTACGATTAATAACCCATATTTCACTGTTTCTAGAGTTGAGACCGATCGCGTACAAGCGCTTACATACACCATAGACACTATCCGTTTTTTTAACAACTACTATGATGGTAAAGCCAACCTCTACTTTATTACCGGTGCCGATGCAATTTTGGATATTTTAACTTGGAAGGACTACAAAGAGTTGCTTTCAATTTGCCACTTTATTGCCGCAACACGTCCAGGCTATAGCCTGGAAAAATTAAAAGATACCATTAGTGCTGCTAGTCCCGATGCTCTGAGAAATATACAAGTCCTAGAGATTCCCGGCATGCAAATTTCTTCAACCCTAATTCGGAGTCGTGTTTCTGCGGGAAAACCCATTAAATATCTAACACCCGATTCCGTAACGGAGTATATCTCAAAAAATAGCCTCTATCGTAATGAGCAAGAGCGGGTATAAAACCACCATACTTTCAGATACTACAAGTAGAATCTGAAAGAGAGGTGAGCGCAGATATGCCTAAAACAATTTACGTTGGTAACATTCCGTGGTCATTAACTGAAGACCAACTAAAGGAACACTTTAGTGCACAAGGTTCAATCATTAGTGCTCGTATCATTACGGAGCGCTCTACAGGCCGTTCGAAAGGGTACGGTTTTGTGGAAGTAGAAGATGACGATGTTGAACGCATGGTGGAGCTTAATGGCACAGAGTTAGAAGGCCGAATGTTAGTTGTAAACGAAGCAAAACCCAGACCTGAATACTAATGAAGTACTCTTACTTATCAAGGCAACGTGTGTTGCCTTTTTTACTTTCACTGTTGCAAGTGGTTAATGACGAATCGAATGTAGGGAACGGTCTTGGCCGTTCCGAACCCCAAAAATGGTACACAAATAGAATATATCTAGTGGCGTCCCAGGTTTTATAAAACCGTAAGCGCTTGTTTTCTTATTTGATGGGTATAATCACTATTTACAGTTGCAGGAAAAGCTTGCCTTTTTATAGAATATAGCTAAGCGGTGATGGTATGGATGAGCACAATATAAAAAAACAGCTAAAACAAGTCCTTTCTCCCGCGCTGTATGCGCACTGTGCCGGCGTTTCATCTACTGCGGGTGTACTTGCTACATCTCTTGGTTGCGACGTCAGCAAGGCACGTGTAGCGGGCTGGCTACACGACTGTGCTCGTGAATGGCCTTCTGCAAAGCTTCTGCACCATGCCCAAACAAATAGTATTGAAGTTGACGCCATCACGCTTCGTTCACCTGTTATCCTTCACGCACCCATTGGAGCGCTTTTAGCGCAACAATGGGGAGTTACGGATACGGATATACTTGCAGCCATACGTACACACACTCTGGGTACGCCAGATATGACCTTATTGGCACAAATCATCTATCTGGCAGATAAAATTGAACCCAACAGACAATACCCCTGTGTGGACGAGCTACGTCAGCTAGCAAAATTAGACTTCCATCAAGCTCTTATTCAAACAACAGCTCACACTATTTCCTTTATACTTCACAAGCAGCAAGCGATTCATCCTGTATCTCTGTCGTATTGGAATTGGTTAATCAATAAATGAAAGAAAGGGGTGTAAAGCATGCCTGGCTATTATACAGTAAAAACCAAGCGACGCCGGCTAAAAAAAGGCCGACTACTCTTTCTATTGGCTATTTGTGGATTTTTACTCCTTCTTTTTTTTACATCCCGTTTCCTAGGTACACTACATGATATGCAAGATCGCTCTGCTTGGAGCAAGGACTTACCTACCCCTGCCCAGGATGAACATTATCATGTTCTTATTTATACTCTCTCTCAAAAGGAAGAAGCTCCCCTCATAACGGGGCTCTATTTAGTATCAACAAAAGCGCAAGCTGAAAAAAAGGATGTGCATGCCATCCAAGTACCTGTCGATACCTTACTCAATGCTGACGGTGATAACGCTACATCCTTGGCCAAAGCATTAAGCAGTGGTGACCGAGAGTTCCTCGTAGATTCCATCACCACCTTATCGGGTACAGATGTTCATGCTTTTCTTGAAATTGATGAAGATAAATTGGTTAATGTCGTGGATGAAATGGGTATCACCTTTCCTGAAACCATTACCGTTACAAATGATGGAGATTTGACCACCTACATTAATGATGACGAGCAATCTGCCTTACAGCAGCTAGAACGCCGCCGCCAAATCTTAACCTCCCTTACAAACCATATTCTCGAAGGAAATTTCTTCTCTGAAGTGATTCAGTTTCGTAAAGCATCACCACTGCTGGCGACTAATTTAGCATGGCGTGATCTTCTAGCTGTATTTAAAACATATGAGGATTCTTCTTTCGAAGAAATCGTGCAAATCCATTCTTTACCCGGCTCTGTAGACGTCCGGACAGATGGAGATTTCTGGGTAGCAGATACCAACAGCCTCCCCGCACTACTCACTTGGCTTGATAGCGAAGGCTCTACCATGCCACGAGAGCAAATAACTGTGGAAGTTTTAAATGGTAACGGGACCGTAGGTATTGCCAGTCATGTGGCAGAGCTATTAACAAATGAAGGATTTTCCGTTATACGAGTTGGTAATGCCGATCATTATGATTATGAACGTTCACAAGTGATTAGCCGTACTAACGATGTCGGACCTGCGAAAGATGTAGCCATCCTCGTACCTCAAGCGGAATTATTAAAAAGCGAAGAAACTGATATTGCTGTAGTAGTAACCGTTATTGTCGGGAAAAACTATACTAGTAATGAATAAGGAGGAGTTTTGTTGACTGAAGACGTGCAAAGGTTGGTTACCCTCATCAAAGATCTAGCTGAAGACAAGAAGGCCGTTGATCTTACCATTCTTAACATCGGCAAAGTGTCTGTTGTGGCTGATTATTTCATCATT
>JANKMV010000189.1 GCA_024650095.1 Bacillota bacterium
TGGAAGGTGCAAACATAAGAAAGAGTTACTGGCGTTGTGCCCGTAACCCAATCATTGCCGGAGCCATCTCTGCCGAGAGACTTAAGAAGGCTGGATATTTTAATTTTCTCGATTACTACGAGTCTGTTCGAGTGTAAACTTGGGAAGAGCCGTATACCGAACGGTACGTACGGTTCTGTGGGAGGTCGGCTGATCAACTAATGGTCAGCCTCCTACCCGATTGCACAATCATCGAAGGCAAACCATTAAATGCGTTAACTTAATGCATTTGTGTGACAAGTAAGTCCTGTGCAAAGACCATAATAATTTTCTGTAAAATTTTTTTCATTATTTACATAAAACGATTGACAAAAGGCAACGCTGATAATAAAATTAGGTAAGTTAACTAATTATTAGCTTACCTAATTATTATGGTAAGTAAAGAGGGGGGAACCCAGTGGAAAGTACCAGTAGGGATACAACTCAAAAGCTAATGGATGCCTTTGCTCGCTTCAGACGTTTACACCGAGATAGTCCCATTCCTGGTTTGAAACATAGTGAAATGCGTATTCTATTCCGCATCAGAAAGAATATGGCTGTTCATGGTTGTGGTGCCAGAATATCTGAGATAAGCCACATGATGCATGTAACCTCACCTACCGTTACACAATTAGTTAATGGATTGGCAAAAAGCGGCTACGTAGAGCGCACCATAGACCCCAAGGATCGGCGTTCCATTCGTGTAACGTTAACAAAACAGGGTGAAGATGTACTTAAATCTGCAGCGGATGCATTTTTTTCTGAATTCAATGGTTTGGTTACACATTTAGGTGAAGAAAAGAGTAACACGTTGATTGAATTACTAACCGAAAGTTTTGACTATCTGCGTGAAGCAACCCCCATTTTTATAGCCGGTGAACAGGAGTGATAATGTGTTAAAATTATTTCGTATATTAAAAGATTTTAAATTTGCCGTGATCATTTCTCTGATACTTGTGATGGCGCGCGCACTAACAGATTTATACCTACCCACGCTAACAGCTGAGATCGTTAATGTTGGCATTGTTAACGGGGATACCCCCTTTATTTTACGTATGGGCGGTTGGATGCTAGCTATTGCCGTTGGTGGAGGTATTTGCGCCGTCGTGTCAAGTTATTATTCAGCAAAGGCGGCTACAGGTTTTGCTACAATCTTACGGCAAAAGGTTTTTACACGTGTGGAGAGTTTTTCTTTACATGAGTTCGATGAATTCGGTACGGCTTCCCTAATTACCAGAACCACAAACGATATAACACAGCTCCAGATGGTGGTAATGATGGGTTTACGGATGATGGTGATGGCTCCTGTGATGAGTATTGGTGGCATTTTCATGGCGGCCTCTAAAGATAAAACATTGTCGCTTGTATTTCTAGTCGCACTTCCCATATTATTTCTTTTGATTACTTTCATTGCTCGCAAGGGTATTCCTCTCTTTCAAGCCATTCAGGTGAAGCTTGATACACTAAATTTAGTTTTGCGAGAAGGATTGACAGGAATGCGCGTCATTCGTGCCTTTAACCGCGATGACTATGAGAAAGAACGTTTTCAGGTTGCCAACTTGGATTATACCAATACGGCAATTCGTGTACACCGCATCATGTCCGTGATGATGCCAGTGATGATGATCGTCATGAATTTAACTACCATCAGTATTGTTTGGTTTGGTGGCATTCGTATTGATCGTGGGCATATGATGGTGGGAGATTTAATGGCATTTATTCAATATGGCATGCATATCATGTTTTCCATGTTTGGTGTTTCCATGATGTTTATCATGATACCTCGTGCCGCGGCATCTGCGAACCGGATTAATAAAGTGTTAGAAACTAAGCCACAAATTGTTGATGCTGACGTGGTAAAAACAGCGGAAGAAAGATCTGGTTATGTGGAGTTTGATGATGTAACGTTTAGTTATCCTGGTGCGGAACTTCCGGCATTACGCAACATTTCTTTTAGTGCGGGACCGGGTGAGATAACGGCCATCATTGGTGGCACAGGATCTGGAAAATCAACCATATCCAGTATACTCATGCGTTTTTACGATATCCAAAGTGGTAGTATTCTTGTGGATGGCGTTGACATCCGTGAAATGGCACAAGCCAACTTGCGTGAAAAAATCGGCTATGTACCTCAAAGGGCTGTTCTCTTTTCTGGGTCAGTGGCAGATAATATTCGCTTTGGTCGGGAAGATGCAACGGATGATGAAGTTGAGCACGCAGCTGAAATTTCACAGTCTAGTGAATTTATCAGTGCTATGAAAAGTGGGTTTGATTCCGAAATTGCACAGGGAGGTGCGAATGTTTCTGGTGGACAAAAGCAGCGTCTAGCTATTGCTCGTGCACTGGCAAGGAAGCCGGAAATCTATATTTTTGACGATAGTTTCTCCGCACTAGACTTTCTAACAGACGCGAAGCTACGTGCGGCCCTTAAGGATGAGACAGCGAAAGCAACCGTTATTATTGTTGCACAGCGAGTAAGCACTGTTATGGATGCTGATCGGATTATCGTTCTGGAAGCAGGCGAAGTCGTTGGTATGGGCACCCATCGGGAGCTTTTAGCAAATAATGCGGTATATCACGAAATCGTCTCTTCACAGCTTTCAGAGGAGGAAATCGCATGAGTAATGAGAATCGAAAAGGTCCTGTAAATGGCTCCGGTTCTGGAGCACCTCCTGCTGGAGGCCGTCCAATGGGTCCTGGAGGTCGTCGACCCGGTGGTCCTGGATTTGGACCAGGCGGTGGCGGGCCACGTGGCGGCATGGGTATGCCCGTGGAAAAGCCGAAAAATTTTAGAAAGACATTCTTTCGCCTTCTGCTTTATATTAAACCTCACAGGCTAGCTCTACTGGTAGTGTTACTCTCTGCTATTCTTGGCAATATTTTTAATGTGCTTAGCCCAAGAATTTTAGGGCAGGCAACGACCATAATTTTTGAGGGTATGATGGGTAAAGTTAATAATGTTTCAGGATCAAGTATAGACTTTAGCCGTATTCAGCAAATTTTGCTGTTACTAATTGGTCTTTACTTTACCAGTGCGATGTTTCGTTATTTAGAGAACTTCATCATGGCAGGTGTGTCACAAAGAACTGTATATGGCATGCGGACGGATGTAAGTAAAAAATTATCACGTATACCATTGAAATTTTTTGATGCACGCTCACATGGCGATATCCTCAGTCGTGTAACGAATGACATGGATTTAATTGCAGGCACCCTACAACAAAGCATGGCGCAAGTCATAGAGTCAGCGGTGATGGTCGTGGGTGTTTTAACTATGATGCTTATCATTAGTCCTTCCATGACGTTAATCGCGCTTGTCACGATCCCCATATCGTTTGTTATTACTGCCATGATCGCTAAACGTTCGCAAAGATACTTTGCTGCGCAACAGAAGGAATTGGGGCAACTTAATGGTCATGTGGAGGAAATGTATGGTGGCCACCTTATTGTCAAAGCGTTTAATCATGAGCATAAATCCATTCAAGAATTTAATACGATTAACAGTCGCTTGTATGACGCTAGTTGGAAAGCTCAGTTTGTTTCTGGCCTTATTATGCCACTGCTCGGTATAGTTAACAACATAGGTTATGTACTGGTGGCGGTGGTAGGTGGTATTTTTGTTACACAAGGTTCCATCACCATTGGTAATGTGCAGGCATTTATTCAATATTCTCGGCAGTTCACGCATCCC
Source organism: Bacillota bacterium (assembly GCA_024650095.1). Taxonomy (GTDB): domain Bacteria; phylum Bacillota; class Dethiobacteria; order Dethiobacterales; family Dethiobacteraceae; genus JANKMV01. The sequence continues at coordinate 3,710 of JANKMV010000189.1, forward strand.
ATTATACAAACGGCTAATATTGCCAACATTCTTCAGTCCACGGTGGCAGCTGCTGAACGTGTCTTTGAAATATTAGATGAGGAAGAGGAAACGGTAGATAGCGAGCATGCATTGGCTAACTTCCGACCTCAAGGTAATGTACGTTTTGAAAATGTTAAGTTTGGCTATAGTGAAGATAGTATTTTAATGAAAGATATGAATATTTCTGTGCAATCGGGTCAAACCATTGCCATTGTCGGTCCCACCGGTGCTGGGAAAACGACCTTAGTGAATCTCCTGATGCGCTTCTATGAAGTTAATGGTGGTCGCATTACTGTGGATGATATCGATATTCTTGATATTAAACGTGGTTCTCTACGTAGCATTTTTGGCATGGTTTTGCAGGATACATGGCTCTTCAAAGGGACCATTTATGATAATATTGCCTATGGCAAAGAGGGCGCGACAGAAGAGGAAATTGTACGTGCAGCCACAACTGCGCACGCAGACCACTTTATTCGTACCTTACCGGACGGCTATGCAACCGTATTAAATGAAGAAGCCTCGAACATCTCGCAGGGACAGCGACAGCTTATCACCATTGCTCGTGCCTTATTGGCAGATCCAGCCATCTTAATTCTCGATGAAGCCACCAGTAGTGTGGATACACGAACTGAGATCTTGATTCAAAAGGCGATGAAAAAATTAATGCAAGGTAGAACCAATTTTGTCATTGCGCACCGCTTATCCACAATTCGTGACGCTGATTTAATCCTTGTCATGAATGAGGGCGATGTTGTTGAAAAAGGAACGAATGCGCAGCTCCTAGAAATGAATGGTTTCTACGCCGATATTTATAATAGTCAGTTTACGGAACCAGAATTATATGGTGATGCTGGATAAACAGTGCTTTACTAAAAGAGTAAGACGTGCACAGTCACGTCTTACTCAAGATAGTGAAAAGCCTTTGTGCTGAGTTTTAGCATGCCAGCAAAGTAAAAGTAGAATAGGTTGTATCAGAAAAGACATTTGCAATCTCTAGTAGCATATATTAGTATGAGTAATGATGACGGGGGTGGTACGTATGCTTGAAAGTTTTAGTGGAATAGCCGTATTCGTTGTGGGTATAGTTATTGCGATTTTTATTTTGAAAACAGTATTAAAGGTTGCCATGAAGTTTACCTTCCTTGCGATACTTGTAGTTTTAGCCTTGCTTTACTTTACGGGTAATCTACCCTTTGCCTTGTAAGTATAGTAAAAAAACTCCCTTGGAGGGGAGTTTTTTGCTACTGTAAGGAAATCAAACTCGTTTGACTTCAATGCCACCCATAATGGCACGAGCTTGAATTTTTATGACCCGTGTTTTATCTTCCTCTATTCCTTGTTCATTACGAACAGAACCAATAATGC
>JANKMV010000018.1 GCA_024650095.1 Bacillota bacterium
GAACTTTCCTGCTATTTCTTCTTTTAGCTAGAAACTTACAGATACTTCTTTATATCTTCGACCGAAGGAACCCTACCCATGACCTTAACTTGCTCATCCACCACAAGTGCTGGCGTCGACATAACGCCATAGGCCATAATCGCTTGAATATCTTCGACCTTTTCAATGGTTGCCTCAAGACCCATCTCTTGCACTGCAGCTTTCGCATTGGCTTCAAGCTTCTTGCAATTAGCACAACCCGATCCTAACACTTTAATTACCATTTTAGTAACCCTCCAAATACTTTAGTTTTCTTCCTACTCTGTCTTGCATGACTGCATAAACTGCTCTTTATCCGCTAGACGCTCTAAATCCATCTGACACAATGGGTATTGCGAGATATTGTTAACAATAACCTCAATCATAGCAACGATAACGGGATCCGTAACATCTAAATAATAAAAAACAAACTGTTCTTTTCTCTGATCCCTGACAAAGCCAGTATCTCGCAGTTTTGCCAAATGCCTAGATACTTTGGGCTGCGAAAGATCAAGGATACCGCAGATTTCACAAACACACAGTTCTTCTTGATACAAAAGCATGATAATGCGAAATCTCGTTTCATCCGAAAGCATTTTACATAGACTAACGACCTTTTTCATTGTGGACACCTCAACTAGCCCTTAGTGGTGATGTACATCTTCAACTTCCTCATCCGTGGCATAGCGAATACCCGAGACTGATTTTATGGGCGACATCATACATCTCTCTGTTAGTGTAACCCCAATTGTACTAGGGTCTCCTAAAAGGGTAAAAATTTGTTCTTGATCTCTAATGGTCCAATCCCGTAAAGAGCCTGGTCGTAGAGTAGCGACTTTCCCAACGGGATGATGCTCTTTAAAATGATCGTTAAAGTAATTACTCGCAGAAAACATGGCAAGTTCGCAAATGGCACCGGCGCAATATTTGGTAAACGTACCCGTAAAGCTAGCCGCCCAGTCACCTAGTTCCACGCCACAGGTAACAATAAAGGGATAGATACGGTCCACTTGACCCAGCTTTTCTCTTAAGCCACTACTCGTTAGTTTAATGCCATCAATAATGATAAAGTCTTCGCCCTTTTCGGCAATCAGCGCTTCCCGATACATCACCTTCGGGTGACCCTTGCTATTTGCAAACTGTAACAATTGAGCCAGATCTTCATGGGTACTTGGGCGATTCTGTAGCTTTAATCTCCCAATTAGAGCATCCAAAGTAACTTCAAAAGGAATTTGATCCAACACAGTGGCACTCATGGCAGCACGCTCCCTTATATAAATATTCGCATATGTGTATATCGTAATTCTACTGCCATCCCCTTTCTTTGTCAATGGAATGGTGCGTGTTTCGAATGGATTTTGTTATATATTTACGTAAATAACGGCCTGATCTCTATGGGTACTGTGACAATCTTGGTACGACGATTATTAATACGCGCTGTCCCCACAAACACCAATGCCTTTGACCATAGTTTTCCTAACGTTGAGGTGGGTTCTCCCGCGGACCAATCGTCATCGTCCATCGTGCCAAATTTAGTGGTGACCATACGCAACCTAGCCCAACCACCCTTTGCCAATAAAAATTGAATTAATGCCAACTCTGACGCGGACACAGCCGTGACCACTTCAAGATGATCTGGAGCGGATAAAAATCCAGCAATCTGTTTTTCCCTATCCTTTCGTAACCGTGCTGGCGTAAGACGCCAATAATTGCAAACACCATTCAACCAAGCTACGGGCATATTTTTTAGTCCCTGGACTAACGTTGTGTTCTGTGCTAATTGCTTCGCTTCCACGTCCTGTCTTACGCTACCCCGTGGCAAGCGGAACTTTTCTGTAACCTGCTTAAATGTCTTATACATCGCTAGCTGTTCTTCTACCATCTGAAGACGCGCACGCCACTCCTGGTCAAGCTTGCAGTTCTTTAAACGCTTCACATACGCTTGCGCTTTTTCAAATTGATCAAGCTGCAACCATAAACCAGAGAAATTAAAAAGTAAGGCCGGGTCATCCGGGTCCACTTCCTCTAATATCTCCAGAATATCCTTCGCTTCAAGAAAGCGCTCCTGCCTACGATACAGATTAGCCAGCAACATCATCATGGGAGGATACATAATTTCTTCATGGTAAATCTCCTCCACAATAGATAGCGCCGCCTCTATATCACCTTTAGCAAGCAAAGCTCTCGCCTTTTCATACAATGCCTCCAAGTCATAATCAGCCTCTAGGATAACTTCTCTCTGCGTTATTTCCACAACTCTTTGTTTCCCCTGAATATACATGGGGATTGGTTCACCAAACCCAAACACGCCCAGAGCGACTAGTTCCTGCGCTACTACTATTTTTAATGGATCCGCAATACTGCTTGTATCTAAGAGATTCAGTCCAAATTGCGTACCCCAATTATTATCATATTGAATGAGGGTCATGAGCGCTCCCTCGGCTGAATCTAAACTTACCTCTGGATGAAAAACAGTGCGCAATAAGCGCATCCGCATTGGTGCCTTGTTCATATACGCCGCTCTTGCCTCCATATCTGTTTCGTCGAAATCGACGGCAGCAATCTTTTCATCCTCATAGGCAAAGGGAAATGGTGGGACCACACCCCGTTCACACATGAGCGCAATCATGGCAAAATCAGGAGCAAAATCCATATGAATACCGCTCCAATATGAAGTCGCTAGTTTAAAACGCTTGCGATTAAAGGCCGCCACGCCCGCGTAATACTCGCTATAAACAGGTAGATGATATTGCTGCCAGCGCTTATACAACCCCAATACTAAACGGTGATCCCCCGTTAGTCCTGCAGCCCGCATCACCACCACCGCATATTCTAACCAAGCGTTTACATCTCCAACACCCTCAGCCTGTAATTTAGCCAACCCATGATCAAAATCTAAGATAGCCTGCGTAACCTGCTGCTTTGCTTCATCCACCCGCCCCAACACCACCAGCATCTCTGCCGCCAGCGCATGAGCAAAGGGATTAAATAAAGCATGCGCCTGTATGTTTTCTTCTACTAACTCCAGTGCCTCTTTCACCTTACCGAGCTTAAAGGTAGCCAAAACTAAGTTATTTAATGTCACTGCACTTCCATTTACATCATAGACCTCGCTAAACAACTGTTTCGCTTTGCCAAACTCTCCGTCGTTTAAATACTGATGGGCTTTTTCTTCTTGTTTAGTATATGTAGTTGTCATCTCGTCACCTCCTGTGTGATCAAGACACCCTTCCATAAAAAGGACGTTTACATTATTTTATTCTAAATCTTTCACCCGTTCCAACACGAAACGCTCCCGAAAGCGACCACGCTCGTTTGCCTTAGCCTCAGCCATGCTGGTAATTTCTTCCCAATCTCTACCCTGGTTTGCGGCCAACCCCTTAATCACTTCCAGAATATCCGCCAACTCCTCCGCTTCCCCAGAACCCGAAAATTCACGAACTTCCTCCCACAACTTCTCCTTTAAAACTCGTGCGTACTCTTCCTCATCTGCCACATGACAAACGGGTACTTTCCCAGACTTCTCAATAATTGTAGGGATTTTATCCCTCACCAACTTATTATAAACCTGCTCACTATTTTCTTCTTCCAAAGGATAGGGAACAACACTCTTCTTAATCTTTCTCACCCCACCACGAGGATTCTTTACATCGCCAACAAAACGTGGCATCACATGCACATGAAAGTGAAACACAGACTGCCCCGCCGCTTCCCCTACATTAACGCCAACATTGTACCCAGCCGGTTGGTATTTTTCATCCAGCAGCTCTTTAACCGTAAAGATCAGTTCATTCATGGCCGCCAACTCTTCCGCACTCGCCTCAAAATAGCTAGCAACATGCCGTTTAGGCACCACTAACGTATGCCCCTCATTGACAGGAAAATTATCATAAAATGCTTTTGCCAAGCTATTCTCACAAAGTAAACTCTCACCTGTTTTAGTACAAAAGATACAATGGGCCATAAACTAAAACCCCCTTCTTCTACTCATTAAGTGTGCCATCAAGGTAAAAAACAATGCAGCAGCCATTTGCATTGGCACGACAAAGAGTATCTATTCTCCTCCATTGATATGAGTTGGACAACTCTTGCAACTCATAATATATGTATAGTTTTCTCTTTCTTCGCTATTATCCCTTCAAAAAAAACACTATTTATTACATTGAAATAATGATAGTGTCATGATAAAGTTAAGTTACAGAAAGAAGGAGTGAATTGATGTCGGTAATTCTGTAAGGACGTAGGTTAATGGCATGAAATGAGCAGTTGTTCTGCTCTTGTTTGTGTTGTCTAAAACTGCCTTACAGATTGAACGAACATCCATTATTTATCATGGTGTTGATTTGTAGCGCAGTAGGCATACTGTGCTTTTTTGTTTCTTTCTTTAAGGCGATAATTAGAACGGAAGGAAGGAATACCATGTATACATTTACCAATCAGTTTATTGCTAATGAAAAAAATGCTGAGTTCCTAAAAGCGACTATGATGGGGCCAAACGCCATGCGCGTAGCGGAGGAATTAGCATCACACCTACACATCAATCAGACTATGCGCATACTTGACCTCGGTTGCGGATCTGGTCTTTCCACGCTTTTATTAGCGAAAAAATATGGTGTGTCCGTTTTCGCCGCCGATCTTTGGATTTCGCCAACTGAAAACTATGAGCGTTTCCAATCCATCGGGATTGATGATAAGGCCGTTCCCATTTCCCTAGACGCGACCAAAGGGCTGCCTTTCGCAAACGGATATTTTGATTTGCTGTTCACCGTGGACGCGTACCATTATTTCGGTGATACGTCAGCAATGCTCCCCTCGCTCATTCCTTTTGTAAAAAGGGGCGGCTATATCGCCGTGGCTATTCCCGGCTTAAAATACGAATTCGGAAAAAATATTCCCGCTGCAATGCAGCCATTTTGGAACAGCGAGATGGAAAGAACCATACACTCTCTTGATTGGTGGAAAGATTTGTGGAAGAAGACAGAGGGCATTGAAATGGTGGACAGCCGTGAAATGGCCTGTTGCGAACAGGCGTGGGAAGAATGGCTAACCGGCTACCATCCCGTCGTCGCGGAAGACATTAAGATGATGGAGGCTGAGGACGGAAAGTATTTCAATCTCATTCAATTGATTGCTAAAGTCATTTGAAGATACCTGTCGTACACATAAGCATAATCGGAAGCTAATTTGCGGGGGCATTTTCTAACGAAGATACCCCCGCTTTTTTTGTGCCCTTTTTAGGGACCCATGCTCTCGCAAATTTTATGACAAAAGATACATGCTCAGTCTAAAACCTTCTTTAATAAAGAGGCGATGAGCCCTTTGCCATTTTTGCCGTTAACAACGCTTTCCAATATCTGATGATCCCCCGCTTGAAATGCCTTTAGATACGCCTTTTGCTCATCATCAAGCTGATCCGATATTTCATATAGCTGACTACGTACATCCTCACGACCCATAACGTTGAACTCATCAATCATCCCCAAAGCAATTGCTAGTAGTAGATTCTCTTTACTCTCTAGACCCAATAATGCACTGCCAGCCTTACGCAACTGGGTTCTATAGGGTTTCCACTCATCCTGTAACAAGAGCATAGCAATGATAAAATACGCGGTTTTACTCGCTACCTCTCGCCCGCTGCCAAACGTTCCGTCCGCATTCTGCTTTTGGGCAACCCTTCGTACCAATTCATCTATTTCTTCCTTACTCCGTACTTTCTTTGCTTCTGCACTGCTCTTATCCACAAAGGCCGCATCAACTTTCCTCGTGCTCCTGCGCCCACTCCGTGCTGCAAAAAATGGCATCTCTTCTTCGTCTGCCATGAGGGCATACGACATAATCGGTGGTGCAGCTACATCTGAAACACGTAGACTAGGCTGTAGCATCTCCCACCCTCTTGGTTTTGCCACCGGCACAACAATCGTTTCCATCATGCCTTTTTCCTTGTTTTCTCGCTTGTAAACGGCCACCAAGGCTGTGCGCGTAGACATAACGCCATACTTTATCGATAACTCAACAATTTCCCTATTACTCAGTTTTTCCCTTCGAGGATTACTGCCACTGTGCCCCTCTTCTAGCATCTTAATCTTTTCCTTTGCCCAGTGCAGAGAGAGTAATCTGGCATCCCCTGTTCTCGTTATACGCAACTGTAATTCAGTTTGCACCCCATTAGTCTCACCACGAATAAAGAGCGCTGTCAGCTCTGCTAGCTTCTCTGATAGCACAGTAAAATGATACTCCTCCCCATGATATAAGCGCGCTGGTAGCGCGGGCACTGTTTCAAGTTTTCTTCCCTCACTGCCCACAACATAAGGGTCACTTACATAGGGCAGATGAATTCTAGAAAATTGCCGGATCACCTTATCTTCAATTCTTTCCCCCGGATAAACATATTCAGGCATACCGTTGCCTACCGCAGCAAGACGGTCGATAAAATAGCGATTAACGGCAGTATCAATCCCAAAGGTAAAGAGACTGAGCCCATGATTGTTTCTCCCAACCACTTTAATAATTTCGTCCTCATTGCCAACCTGGCCATCCGTAAACAGTAAAACAACTCTGTCCAACGTATGATCAGACCCATTCTGCAAAACGTACTGCAGAGGTTCTAGAATTTCGGTCCCGCCCCTAGCCGTTAATAATTCGATCCAGTGGTCAGCTTTATTAAGATTCTCTTGCGTATAAGGTACCATACGGGGGGAGAACGATTGGTGGCTACTTTCAAAAGCAACAATAGTAAACCAATCACCTTGCACAAGGTTGCGCAGCGAAATACCCAGTGCCCGCTTTGCCTGCTCTAGTTTTTCACCCGCCATGGAACCGGATACATCAATAAGAAACGTGTACTCATAATTCTTCTGTGCTTCCATTAGCTGTTCAAGCTCGAGCTTGAACCTAGCTTGGCCAATGACCGTCTGCTCATCCATTTCTGCTACATATAAACTGTTCTCATTTGTCTTTTCAAGCATAGCCGTCAAGATAAAATCACTATCAAGAAGCTCTGTTTCTTTAGCGAGCGTCACAATAAACGTCTCACCCTGCATCTGCACCTCTAGCGGATGAGAGGGGGAAGAAATCTTTTTAACTCCCTCAATCCCGGTAAATTCAGCTCGTACCCGCAACGTATAGGGCGCATCACCCACAGGCGGCGTAATAAAATCTGCATCGGGAACTCTATCCGTCGGTGATACCACCCCCGTCCCCATCTTTTTACCCGCCTTTTTACCCGGAATATAACGAGGAGCAACTACCGTGGGCAACACCCACCTCAGTTCATTATCCACACACTTTACATCTTCAAGATACGTTAACGTGATTGTTATGTATTCACCTGCTGCAATGTTACCCAGGCTTAACTGAAAGATATCTGGCCGATGGCTTTCCAAGAGAAAAGCACTATCCCCTTGCCGGATGGCATGATCATACTCCTTAAAGGCTTCTTCTTTCTCTCTAAATTCTCCCACCAATTCCGTCTCACCAATTTTTGCGCTAAAACCTGTCACCTGAGCCTGAGGAGGTAAGGGAAATGTATACAATGCTTCAATGGTACCCTTCCCCTCATGCTGATAGTTTTGCACCAGGGTAACTTCAGCCATGGTGCTATCAATCTTTGCACTAGCGGCAACACTTTTTAAGGGACAAGCCAATTTTCCCGACTTTTTATTCAAAATACCATTTGTCATCATCACTCTATTCAACCTTCTTTCACTAGCGATTCCGCATATTGATATAACTTCTCTACTAAGTCCAACGCCTTTTCGTTATCCACCGGAAAATGAATTTCCACACCTTGCCCCACCGCTACCCGCTCATAAGATGTACCCATCTTTGGCCGGTACTCACTAGCGACCACTTCCATCACCACTTGCTCATCAAGACTGCTCACAACATCCTCTAATGACATGCCCACAATCCGCTTCTTAATCTCTTCTAAGGGAAGATAGTTGTCTTGTAGCTTTTTGATCAGCATAATGCGCTGTAGATGTTCATCAGAATATGTCGTCCCCAAACCTGCACCATCAGGAGACGGGAGCAACCCCCTCCCAAGATAGTAATGAATGGTTCTCCGAGTAACTCCAGCCTTTTCCGCCAACTCACCAATTCGGTATTGTACCATATCCATATTTCCCACCTCAACTAATTTCTACCATCATTCTACTACCATAACGTAGTGGTGTCAAGTTATGGGCAAAAAATAATTTAGTTGTACAAACAAGCACTCGCATGTCGAGGATTCACCGCTCGTTGCCAATAACACCGTATTAAATAATGCCAACACACTGAAGCAAATCCACCAGGGCCGCAAGGTGTTCATCGGCACCAGGCAGGCGTTAATACAACAATACCGAATCCGTGTAGCTCTTGATAGGCCCTATTACAATACCTCGCTTCAAGATCAGCTGTATTTGGTTCCTTCGGCACCAGAATATAAGCCGCCTTAATAACTTTGCGACGCTGTTCGTCAACTTGGGTGCCATCGTCAGATTTCCTTTCTAAAACAATATCCGGAATCATTTGAAAAGAATAAGATCCACGACCAGCTTCCCGATAATTATAGTAACGTTGGAAGTACATGTGGAATCACTTTTTGCGTGCGTGCTGTTCTATCCACTTTAGAAGCTTAATGGGATCATCAAACAATTTTTCATCAACCTCGTCGAGATAATCATCATCTTCTTCGTAGCTCAATTCACCCTCTATAGTGTTGTTACCAATAACAGCTTCTTCCCCATCGAATTCAATAGTATCCATATCGAGTGCAAACAACTCTAAGTCGAAATCTTCTGTACTCAACGATGATGCTTCTTGGTTATTATAGTCTTCGGCGACGTAATCTTCCTGGTATTCTTGGGATGAAGAGTTGTAATTGTCTTGCATTATCTGCTTAATGGTTTCTCTGTCAATGACAATACCATCATTTCCATCAAGCAACTTCAAGGGGAACATCTCATATGCGGCATATTCATATGAATCTTGGTATATGTAGTATGGACGTGCTATCGCATACACAAAATCATAGAAAAACTCTATTACTGAAACATGTATAAAATTTGAAGCATCAATGCGAAGCAGTATGTCTGCTTCAATAATACTATTAAGAGAAAACCAGTCTGATAGCATTACAGTAGTCTGTTGATCCGGCTTGCGTTCCGCAAATGAAAACATATATAACTCATTTACTTCAAATAAAATAACAGACAATGGCGACGATAGTCGGGATATAATCGAATGTATCTCATGTGCTAATTGGCTACGTTCATTACTTCTGGAATTGAGAGAAATTGCATAATAATTAATTTCAGTCCTACAGTTTGTTATATCGAAGTAATTTGCTCCATTTGAGAAAAGTAGTGATGCTGTAATTACCTGGTTAAGACAAGTCCAATCTGTAGGGGTCAAAACTTGATCGTGCTGAATATCAAAATATATAAAATCTCGAATACTCTCATTGAAGGTTACCGCTTTGGGATTAAAGGTGTGCCCAGCCGCACGGAATAACTGCATGGCAAGGCAACAAAAGTCGCCATCTTGAGAGATGTTGAAAATGTTATCACCTTCCTGCGGCTGAAACAATTGCTTCACCTTCTTTATCCATTCATCAGTTTAGCAAGCTTATCCTCATATGAAATGCCTGATATTTCATCTTTAAATGTACTCATCAACTCATGGATCCTGCTCAAATAATCGTTCTGAGTAGTACATCCGTCAATATATCTTTCATAGAGCACCTCGATTCCACCAAGCACATATCCATGGAATATTTCAAGGTTTGCTGACAATTTTTCTTTGCTTCCATTTTGGGCGTCATCCCTAAAAGTGCGATCCACACGTTCTACCGGCGTAAGCGGCGTGCTTTCATCTAGCATCATGGTGAGACGATACAGGAATACACAGTTTTCACGCTCATTAGCGAATGCATCGGCGTAAATTCTTGCTCTATCTGCCGAAGGATCTTTTTGACTATTTCGACCATAGAGTAACCCCCAAACAGCAGCGTTCATATAAACATCAATATATCTTGTAAATATTTTAGCGTCAATGACCATGTATTTTAGATAGGTTGCATGCTTGCCATTGATGGTATAATCATTTTCAAACATCTTTACACCCCCTTCATTTCTGTAAAGGTTTCGCTGTGTTTTTCCAAAGCATACCTACTGCCAACGCGATCTATCAACAAAGGTTCAGCATATCTCCAGTCCTTTTTCATAACGAACATAATCACCTGCTCAGCAACTTCTGGCAAGACACGTGAAATATTGCCAATATGTGTTTCATCTGCATTTGAAAACGGCGCATCCATGACGAGCGGATAGGGTTCAGTTGAAAGATTCAAGCCACCTTCCTCGGATGAGTTAACTATTTTTTCTTTCGCTAATGCAACAAGCCCAGCGATAAATGCAAAATTTTTAACCCTCTTGGAGCCCTCGGATTCACCGGTATCTACTTCTTTTTCAGCAATCGTGGATAGTAATGTAACCTGATATTTTTTGTCAATTACGACGCGCCTATGACCATGATACATCCTCTCGAAGATTCTATTTACTCGGGATTCCAATTCCTTGCGAATAAGATCTTCTTTATCTTTATAAGTGATGGATAACCAATCACGGATTTCCTCCGCATACATTATGTAAAGCATAGCTGCCTTATTTTTGTCGGAAACGGCTACTAAACTATCATATATCTTTTGGTATTTATCAATGTCCCGTTTGTGCGCTTCGTCGTCCCGAATGAGGCGTTCTTTTTTCATTTGTAGATCCCTAATCCGGCCTTTCACATCGGAAAGCTCTAGTTCGTACTGGCGCATATTCTCCTTACCCTTAATTTTCGTGATGATTTCTTCTATCTCGTCGGTCCAATCCTGCATTCTGACTTTGGAACGGTATAGCTCTTCAAAGCGTGATTTCATGCTTGAATAAATACGGTCGGAACTAGACCCAAAGTGAGAAAGGCGTTCTTTGTAATATCTGACTGTATTTCCTATGGATTCGGGAGGGACGAACGCCAGTTCGCTCACAAGGTGCTCGAACGCCAAATTTCCTTCAACGATTTCTTCCCCGCAGATACATTTGCCTCGATTAATGATATCCATAATAGTCACAGCGGTAAGGTCTTTGATGCCTTTGTCATCCACCTTAACCTCACGTAAAAAATCAAATGCCCTTTGCAACAAGGGCTGGGCAAAAAAATGAAGAGAACCATAATTAAATTCTTTAATAAATTCAGCAACAATGCTCTCTTGTGCAGATGACTCTGCTTTTACTTGCCGTTCAAGAGCCTCCTTCTTCTTTTGAAGTGCTGCCGTTGATTGATTATCTCGGAGAATTGTATCTAACTGCTCCTTCCTGCCCTCATAATAATTGATTTCGGAAAGGCAGGTTTCCATTTGAGACTCTACAGCCTCTCGTTTACTATGAGCGTCTTGAATACGAATCAAAGCTTCTTGCGCACGCGCATCTCCGTCTAAATCCATTGAGCCATAGAACTTACCAATAACACTGGTTTTTGTGGTTTTACTGCCAAGATGTTTAATGGCATTATCAAGAACTGATAAGCCCAGCAAGCCTTTAACGGCATCAGCTACATCTTTTCTAGTGCTGATGTTATTCACGCGCTCTGTATCAAAGAAAAAATAAGACGAAAGATCTTCAGGGATGATAAAGTTTATTACATTTTTTATTTTTATATCTTTAATGAGTTCTGTTTGCCCATCAGGTTGTTTATAAGACACTTTCACAGAAGGCTGAAGTCCTCTAACCGTACCGTTCTTGCAAGTATAAACCTGAGTCCGCGTGATAACATACTCCGTGTCATTATGCAGAAGAGCGATCTCCACCTCAACCTCGACGGATGCATCGTTTACCATGTCACTCTCAACCTCAAGATTAAGCAGAAAATCAGGGTTTTTATCAAACATGACTTTCTGGTAGAAGCACCAACTGAAGGCTTGTAAAAGAGTGGTTTTACCAAACGTATTATCCCCGAGAATTATAGTTACATTTTTTTCTGGGATACAGGAAAATAAGACTCTAGTTTCTCCTTTAAACTGACGGAAATTTACCATTTTAAGCGATTTTATAAGCAAATGAAATCCCCCTTAATACGTCTTTTTTACTTCATCTGATATGATGCGTCGAATCGATTCTACCATTGTTTCGTTTGGGCGTTCCTGTGTTTTAAGGTTTTCTTCTTCTGCCTTTAAAATTGCTAATTTCATCCGTTTGAGTTTTTTCTCGTTGATTTCAACGTTCTGATTTTCAGACATCTACATCCCCTCCTTCATCTTCAAAAGATATTTCATACGCATTCACAATATTTGATACTAATATGTCAACAGCCGATGGGTTTTCTGAAATAGAAGCAAAGTCCTTCATGCGGATGATTTCCCTGATAGCAAGAGACTTAACACTTTGAAGTACATCCTCCGGGTATTCCTCTACTGCGGATAATGAGATTGGCAGAGTAATAAAATCATAGATAGTCGCTACTGTCTTGTTGGGATATTTTCGCAAGACGCGTCCACGACGCTGAATATATTCTTTTGGGTTAGTACTACTAGCAAGGATAAAAGCTGTTTTGATACTTGGTATATTTACACCTTCATCAAGACACCTGATTGCAATTAGTGCCTGCAAGTGTTTCCCTTCAGCAAAACTAGCTTTTAAGATATCACGCTCTACTGATGATTCCTCAGAAGAAAACTTAGAGATTCTCATTCCCATTTCATTTCCAAGCAGATCCGCCACTACGTCAATCTGCCTCATCTCATCTATTGGTGCTGAATTCTCTCGATAATCAACATCACGCATCGTTGCTGCACCGCAATAAACAAGCATATGGCTATCATTTTTATACTTACTTATAAGTTGACCAAGAGCAGTAAGCTTCTCGGCAGCTGCAGCAACTAAACGTGCCCTCTTGATCAAGAGCATTTTTACAAATTCACTTAAAACCAATTTGCCGTGCTTATCCGCGTAAATACTACTTCGGATCCTCTGAGTGAGTTCAAGATATTCATTCAATTCAATTTCGTTCAGTGATACAGGCACAGGATGATAATAGTAAGGCGTCAACATATCATTATCAATTGCTTGCTTAAGGGTGTATTCAATACACTTTTCCCCAAAATAAGCATATAACTTTTGCGTTCCTTCTTCATCCCCGTGGCGGTCGATTGTTGCCGACAATGCCAATCTATACGGAATATTCGGCAGGAGCATTTTGCTTAGGTTTTCTGCCCCAAAGTTATGGGCTTCATCGACGATTAAAACAATATTATCCGTCAAACTCATCAATTGCTTTTGTACATAATCACTTGAAAAAGTTGCATTTGTGGAAATAACGCAAAAATGCTTTTGTACACCGAGTAAGAAACCTGTTACGGCAGTCTGAAGCCGTTGCTTCCAATCACGCTGCGAAGACGCTGAATAGCATATAATGGGTCTCATCCCAAACATTTCGATATCAGTTCGCCACTGTTCTACAAGGTGCTGGTATGGGCACACGATTATCACAGCAAGACGCTGCTCCGTGTATGCGTACAAGCGTACTAAAGCTGCGAGGGCTGTATAAGTTTTGCCTGTTCCTGTAGCCATATCAAAGATGCCCCTAAATCCGTGTTGTTCCCAACTTATAATGGCATCATCTTGATAGGGACGAATAAATACACCGGATGGCATACAAGGGCCTCTGCTGATTTCGTACTCGGGCGAAGCTTCGTTAACCGAGTTGTGCGTATCCTTGTATTCGCGTTCGTCAACAGATAAATCTACTGTATTAGTACGTTTGTAGCGCAGAAGAATTTCCTTTGAAATGCTGGGAAAATCCACTACTTTAATGTGAGGTTCATAGTCCCCCCACATCGCATTAAATGCTGCTTGCTTTGTAAAAACACGCTCTTCCTCACCCGTCCATGAAGAAAAAACATCTATGGATTCGTAGTTAAACGAAAACGCATTTGCACTTTCGTTCATAGAACCGGTAAAAGCAATAATATTATTTTCTTTATCGTACATCAGTCCCATCTTCTCATGGAACATTCCGATTTGGCTATCACCTTCAAGGAATGCAATTTTTATTTCAAGTTTACCTAATGCAATAAGATTTGAAAGAAGATTCAGCCGCTCCTTCTCAAATTTGCCAACGGGTTGTGATAGCTCTCGTAGCAGACAATCTTCAATTATCTCAAGTCGCCGGTCATGCCCATCATTA
>JANKMV010000190.1 GCA_024650095.1 Bacillota bacterium
GATTGCTGCTGATTGTGTGCCCTTTGCTTATGCTGATTTTCATCGTCAATTTCTCGCCATTACAGATCATGGTGTGATGTATGGTGTGGTTGATTTTTATAAGGCAGCCCAAAAAGCGGGCATTAAGCCTGTAATCGGCTGCGAAGTCTATGTGGCACCCCGTGGACGCTACGACCGTGATGCGCGTCGTGACAGCAAACAGCATCATTTAGTGCTGTTGGCACGCAATAATGAGGGGTACAAAAATTTAATGCAGTTGGTAACTCGGGGTTTTAGTGAAGGCTTCTATTATAAACCCCGCGTCGACCATGACCTATTAACTCAATACAATTCTGGCTTAATTGCGCTGTCTGCCTGCATCGCTGGAGAAATACCCATGGCTCTCTTGGAGGCGCGCGAAGAAGACGCACATCGTTACGTACAATTTTATCAAGAAACGTTTGGTCGTGAAAACTTTTATTTGGAGTTGCAAGATCATGGTTTAGATCAGCAAAAAGAATTAAATCCCCAATTAATTGCGCTAGCACGAGCAACCAATACACCACTCGTAGTGACAAACGATCTCCATTACATTAATAAAGAGGATGCACATCCACATGATGTATTACTTTGTATCCAAACAGGTAAAACATTAGAAGATAAAAACCGACTACGTTTTTCTACTGATGAGTTTTACTTGAAATCAGCAGAGGAAATGGCGGCACTGTTCCCGGATTTACCTGAAGTTGTTACAAATACACTAGAAATTGCGGAACGCTGCAACGTCGACTTTGAATTTGGTAAAACCCATTTACCCGTCTACGCAATTCCAGCACCTCACGATGATAACAGCTATTTGCGTGATCTCTGTATTAGTGGGACCAAGAAGCATTATGGTGATCCCATGCCTGCACACGTAGAAGAGAGGTTAAATTACGAACTGCAAGTCATCACTGAGATGGGCTACGCATCTTACTTTTTAATTGTTTGGGATTTTGTCAACTATGCTCATGAAAATGATATTTTTGTTGGACCTGGCCGTGGTTCCGCCGCGGGTAGCTTGGTCGCATATAGCCTTGGTATTACCAATATTGATCCGCTTAAATACAATTTGCTATTTGAACGTTTCCTTAACCCAGAGCGTGTGACCATGCCTGATATCGATATTGATTTCTGCTACGAAAAGCGTGAGCGTGTGATTGAGTATGTAACAGAAAAATATGGGGCAGATTCCGTGTCCCAAATCATCACTTTTGGTACCATGGCAGCCCGTGCGGCTGTACGTGATGTGGGTCGTGTGCTCAATCTTCCCTACGCTGAAGTAGATAAAATAGCTAAACTTATTCCCACTGAATTAAATATAACCATTAAGGATGCACTGTCAAAGGCTGCAGATTTGAAGGCGCTCTATGATAAGGACAGTCGCGTCAAGCAGCTGTTGGATTTAAGCATGGCTGTTGAAGGTTTGCCACGCCATGCTTCGATGCACGCCGCGGGCGTTGTTATCTCCGGTGCGCCCCTAGTAGAATTTGTCCCTTTGCAAAAATCGAAAGACGGTATGGTAACACAGTTCCCCATGGGTACCTTGGAAGACCTGGGTATGCTGAAAATGGACTTTTTGGGTTTACGTACTTTGACCATTATGGGTGAAGCCGTGCGTTTGATTAAAAAGACAGTGGACATTGATGTGGACTTGGCGGCGCTTCCTCTTGATGATCAAAAGACGTACGAGATGCTCTCATTAGGAGATACATCAGGTGTTTTCCAGTTGGAATCGAGTGGGATGCGCAATGTCTTGCGAGAACTTAAACCCAACGTCTTTGAAGATATTATTGCGGTGGTGGCACTGTATCGCCCCGGTCCCATGGATCAAATTCCCACCTTTATTCAAAGTAAACATGGAATTATTCCCATTAAATATTTGCATCCCGACTTAGAACCCATCCTCCAAGAAACATATGGTATCATGGTCTATCAGGAGCAGATTATGCAGGTGGCGTCGGCGATGGCAGGCTTCTCCCTAGGCGAGGCAGATTTACTACGCCGTGCCATCAGTAAAAAGAAACTGGAAGTATTAAATCAACAAAGGGAGTTGTTTGTCAACGGTTGTGTGGCAAAGGGCCACACCAAGGCTACAGGGAACGAACTCTACGATTTAATTGTTAAATTTGCTTCCTATGGTTTCAACAAATCGCATGCTGCCGCGTATGCGTTGGTTGCCTATCAAACGGCGTATTTAAAAGCAAACTTTCCTACCCAATATATGGCGGCACAACTAACGGGCGTAATGGCCACCACTGATAAGGTGGCGGGTTATATTGCCGACTGTAAGAAGATGGGCATCTCCGTATTGCCACCCGATGTAAATCTCAGTGAGACTTTTTTTACAGTAACAGATGAACAGATCATTCGCTATGGACTCGCTGCCGTAAAAAATGTCGGCATGGGAGCCATTGAGTCATTGTTGGCAACGCGCACTGAAAAAGGATCTTTTGCTTCTTTGCGTGATTTCTGCTCTCGTGTGGATTTACGCAGTTGTAACAAGAAGGTGATGGAAAGTTTAACGAAATGCGGTGCTTTTGATTGTTTCAAAGCGAACCGAAATCAGATATTTGCCGTTTTGGATGAGACTGTAGCCGCGGCACAAACATTGCATCGTGAAAGACAAAATGGCCAGATTAGTATGTTTGAAATTGTGGAAGATACAGATGATGATGTGGCATGGGTGCAGCTAGATGATGATTTCCCCGATCTACCAGAGCCAGCACCGCAAGATCGACTCACTATGGAAAAAGAAGCATTGGGATTATACATTAGTGGGCATCCGTTGGAAGAGTATACTAGTGTATTAAAGTTCTACCCCAACCTATTTAATTTAAACGAATTAGCAGAGTTGCCTGATGAACATAATGTTGTGGCAGCGGGCATGATAAGTGCCTTTAAGCCTATTTTTACCAAGGCGGGCAAGCCCATGTCTTTCTTTACGTTAGAAGACTTGACAGCGGGTGTAGAGGTTGTGGTCTTTACCACCATTCATGAGCAGGTTAAGGAATTTTTGCAAAATGATCAGGTTGTAATCGTCCATGGCAAGATAAGCCATAGAGAAGAAGAAGAAGCGAAAATTCTTGCTGATAATATTGTGTTACTTCCTAGGGAAGCTCGACAAGTAACGATTCGATGCAGGGAAGATGGGAATATTAGTCAGTTATTATCATTAAAAGAGCTACTCAATAACGTGCGTGGCATTATGCCCGTCTATCTTTCGTTTCCCACAGCAAAAAAGAAAGTGCTACTAGCACAAAATTATTGGTTATATGAAGACGCACCGCAAATTTCCGATATCGAAAGACTCTTCGGTAGCGATGCTGTTAGTGTACAGAAAGTCGGATAAGTACAATCATGCCAGGGCAGATTATGGGTATGTACGAGTAAAAAAGTAACGAGGAGTCTAACATATGCGTAAAATTGGTGTGCTTACCTCAGGTGGCGATGCACCAGGCATGAATGCTGCCATTCGTGCTGTCGTTCGTAAGGCCATCTACCATGGCATGGAGGTCATAGGCTTCCGACGTGGCTATCATGGTCTCATGGAGGGGGAATTTGATCTTTTGCGTCTTGGTTCCGTGGCTGATATTATTCATCGTGGGGGCACCATCCTACTCACGGCAAGGGCGCCAGAATTTATTGAACTTGCAGGTCGTCAACGAGCAGTGAAAGTGATTCGAGAAAGTGGCATAGACGCCTTGGTGGTGATTGGCGGTGATGGCTCCTTTCGCGGCGCGTTGGAGCTGGAGAATCTTGGAGTTTGCACAGTGGGCGTACCAGGGACCATTGATAATGACATTGCTTGTACCGATTACACCATCGGTTTTGATACGGCCGTTAATAATGTAACGGACGCTGTTAATAAAGTACGGGATACAGCCACTTCACACGAGCGTGTTTATGTGATTGAAGTCATGGGGCGGTCGGCCGGCTATATTGCGCTAGCAGCTGGCTTGGCTGGCGGAGCTGAATCTATCCTTGTCCCTGAAATTCCCTTTGATTTGGACGAAGTGATGGAGCGTTTACGGCGTGGTGTGAAACGGGGTAAGTTACATAGCATAATTTTAGTTGCCGAAGGAGCGGCCAGTGCCATTTCCGTTGCAGAAGCATTGAAGTCGCATACACATATGGATGTCCGAGTTACTATTTTAGGTCATGTGCAGCGTGGAGGCACACCCACTGCTTTTGATCGAATGCTCGCCAGTCGGCTTGGTGCGGCGGCGGTCGATCTATTACGCTCTGGTTGCCATGGCCAAATGCTAGGTTTTCTTAATGGCCAAGTGCAGGGCATTCCCTTCGAAAAAGCGCTAGCTCAACAAAAGAGCTTTCCCAAAGATCTCTACCAACTAGCTACAATCTTGGCCATCTAGGGAACTCCATTGGAATAAGGAGGAATTATATTGCGCAGGACCAAAATTGTTTGTACTGTCGGACCTGTCAGTAGTGACGTGCCCATCTTGAGGGAGCTTATTATGGCAGGCATGGACGTGGCAAGACTTAACTTTTCCCATGGTACCCACGAAACCCATGCTGCCACCATTGTTGCTGTGCGTCAGGCAGCAAGAGAAAATGGTGGTAACATCGCTCTACTATTGGATACCAAGGGCCCAGAAATACGAATAGGGCTTTTTCGGGAGGGTCAAATCACCTTACACGAAGAGAACTTATTTTCCCTAACAACAGATCTGATTGAGGGAGATGAGCAGCGTGTTTCTGTAAACTATCCAGGAATTATTGGGGATGTTACACCAGGGATGCGGGTGCTTCTAGATGACGGACTTGTTGTTTTAGAAATAGTGGAGATAACGGATACAGATGTGAAGTGCCGTGTGTTGACGGGGGGTACACTCTCTAATCATAAAGGAGTAAACATTCCCGACGCCAAATTACAATTGCCCGCTGTTTCACCGCAGGACCGGGAAGATATAATCTTTGCCATCAAACACGATATGGATTTTATTGCCGCTTCCTTTACACGAAAAGTGGATGATGTGTTGGCCATTCGTGCTATCTTAGAGGAATTTCGTTCCGATATTCAAATTATTGC
>JANKMV010000191.1:0-2520 GCA_024650095.1 Bacillota bacterium
GTCCAAGCCGACCACACAGGGAATTGAACACCAAAGCGCGAATACTAAAGGAAACAGTATAAGGAGCTACAGCATATGAATATTCGCAAAAGAAGTTGGCTTGTCATGTTCACCCTCTTAGGCATACTTTACTTCCTCTCTTCCATACCTAGTTTACGTGTGCTTCCCGTGCTCCGTCAATTGAACACTCTCCTCAAATATTTTGATGTTAGCATCACCAATTTAGCTGCTAAAATTGCTGCTGGTTTACCTTCACAGCTTGCTCCGGCCAAAACAGTAAGTGAGGATTTTTTTGCCTACGCCAAACGAAATCCCCTAATTTTAGAATTTTTACTGAGAAAAGCAGCTCATGTCTTTGTTTTCTTTGTCATTACACTGGCATTGTTTCTGCTTGTACGACATTACTTCCGCGAACCATGGCAAGCTGTGGGAAGTGCCTTTATAGGGGGAACTATCTTTGCTTTTCTCGATGAGTTCCATCAAGGGCTAGTGGTAGGTCGTCATGGAAGCTATATAGATGTGGGTATTGATATGATTGGCGTGATTACAGCCACGTTGTTACTTATTTTTTCATTTTGGCTCACCAACCAATATCGCGATCAGCGCTACCGCTAATACCCAAACAATAGATGCTGGAAAGGAAAGGAGACTATTTTGCGCGGCTACGGACGAATGAGATTTGAAAATGAAAATACACCAAAGATTAAAATAAGCAAAGCTTTGCTTAAACGAATTTCCTCGTATTTTTCAGCCTACTGGAAACATCTACTCCTGGTGTTACTAGCTATTGCTCTTACTTCTCTCTTGGGACTAGTACCGCCCATTTTAATTCGCGAGATTATTGATAAAGCCTTACCGGGGAAAAACCTCCATCTGTTAGCTCTTTTAACAGGTGCCTCACTGCTTGCCACCATTTTTATCGGCTTAATTGGTGTGGCAGAGAACTATCTTAGCACGTGGGTGGCACTACATATAATTTACGATATAAAAAATGCCATGTACAAACATCTTGAGTTTATGTCGCTACAATTTTTTTCGCAGGTTAAGCCAGGTGATGTTATTACGCGTATGACCAGCGATATCAACGGTATTCAAGATGTACTCCGTAATACCGTAATAAATTTTGTGCGAAATATTTTGGTCTTTGTGGTAACTGCAGCGGCACTGATTACCATGAATTGGAAGCTTGCCCTTTTGGGTTTGTTTGTTGTTCCCTTTTTTACCTTACCTACGCGGCGAGTGGGTAAGGTTCGTTGGACGATTGCGTCGCAAACGCAAGAAAAGTTGCAGCAGCTTAATCAAATTATTCAAGAAACCTTAAGTATCAGTGGCTCTACGTTAATTAAAATTTTTACCCGTGAAGAAACGGAGTATCAAAAATTTAAAAACCTCAATCAAGATGTCACTGAACTTATGATCAAGGAAGCTGTGGCGGGTCGCTGGTTTAGAATGACAATGAGTATCTTTACCACCATCGGACCCATGCTCATCTATTTCTATGGCGGCTATCTTTTCATTCAAGATGAAATAAGCGTAGGGGCGATAGTGGCTTTTGTGACGTTGCTGAGTCGATTGTACGGACCCATTGTGCAACTATCCAATACACATATTGATCTAACACGTTCACTCGCCTTATTTGAACGGATTTTTGAGTACTTCGATATGAAGCACGACGTTGAAGATGCCCCTAATGCCATTGCGATGGCCCAGGTTAAAGGAGAAGTGGCGTTTTGTAATGTTTCTTTTGCCTACCAACCCGCAAGCCCCATTTTAAAAGACATTAGCTTTCATGCTGCGCCTAACACAATGATCGCACTGGTTGGACCCAGTGGTGCGGGTAAAACAACCATCACTAATCTAATCCCCCGTCTTTATGACGCAGGAGAGGGAACCATCACCCTAGATGGTATTGATACTCGTCAAATTTCCCTCACCTCATTACGTGCCCATATTGGCATGGTGATGCAGGAAAGCTATCTTTTTAATGATTCGATCCGGGAGAACCTTCTCTATGCAAAAAGTGATGCTACTGAGGAAGAGCTTATTACAGCGTGCCAAAAAGCAAACATACATGACTTTATCATCACGCTACCTGATGGCTATAACACCATCGTTGGTAACCGCGGTGTTAAACTATCAGGCGGTGAAAAACAACGGATTGCCATTGCTCGCGTTATTTTAAAAGACCCGAGTATCATTATTCTAGATGAAGCCACTTCTTCTCTAGATTCTTTATCGGAGCAGTTGATCCAGGAAGCCATGGAGCCTTTACTTACCGGTAAAACCAGCTTTATTATTGCTCACAGGCTTTCTACAGTGATGGCGGCCGATATCATTCTGGTGCTCGAAAATGGACGAATTGTAGAATCGGGACAGCATGTAGCGCTGCTACAACAAGGAGGCCTTTACAAGACACTCTATGATACGCAGTTCCGCAGTCACGACCACTAGTTTCTTACCCTACTGTTTTAATAAATCTTAACAATGTGCGACCATTATCACAAAGGATAAAAATGCTAC
>JANKMV010000191.1:2530-5040 GCA_024650095.1 Bacillota bacterium
ACATGAAGAATTATATATACTAGATTTTTTTCATATGAGTAGTTTAGCTATGAGCTTTTGGAGGTGGTAGCACGATGACGCAATGGTGGAACAGTTTACCTGGCTTTGAGCGGAATTTTTGGTATTTCGCCATTCCCTTTACACTGGTCTTTGTAATAAGACTAATTGCTACGTTATCGGGTTTTAGTGATTCTGATGAAGATATGGACTCCTTTGATGGTGACGATTTTGGCGAGGGTACAAACTTTTTAGAGGATTTTCGTCTTTTTACTTTGCACAATTTTATTATCTTTTTCACGGGTTTCGGGTGGGCAGGAATTTTTGCACTCCGGCGGAACTTTGGCCAATTTCTTTCTGTTCTGTTTGCCAGTGTTGTGGGTATTTTACTGATGCTAACGGTAGCTGCCATTTTTTATTTTTTAAACAAGCTAGATGTAAGTGGTAATACCAACATTAATAATGCCGTAAATTCAAATGGTCGTGTTTACATTCCCATCCCTGCACATAAGTCAGGTAGCGGACAGATTCAAATCACCATTCAAGGTTCCTTACGGGAGGTCCATGCTGTCACGGAGGGAAAAGCATTACCCACGGGTACGTCAATTAAAGTCATTAGTGTCGTGGATCATGATACCTTACTCGTTGAAAAAAACCGTTAGGGTAATGAGGGGATAATAAAGGAGGTTAAACATTGGACGGTCTCATTTTAGTTACTGTTATTCTTGTCGTCATTTTTGGTACCTTTGCTGCGGTATTAAAACGCTACCGCAAATGTCCATCGGACAAAATACTTGTTGTTTACGGACGAACCGGAAAAACGTCGGAAGGGACAACCCGTTCAGCTCGTTGCATTCACGGGGGAGCGACATTTATTTGGCCGGTTATTCAAGATTATCAATATTTAGATCTTACGCCTTTTTCTATCGAAGTCAACTTAACCAAAGCATTGAGCAAGCAAAATATTCGTGTCGATATTCCATCCCGCTTTACTGTGGGTATTTCCACAGAATATGGAGTTATGAATAATGCCGCAGAGCGTCTACTAGGTCTACGACTTGAAGTAATTCAAGAACTAGCGAAGGACATTATTTTCGGTCAGCTACGTCTTGTCATAGCCACCATGGATATTGAAGAGATTAACTCAGACCGTGATAAGTTCCTTGCCAACGTCTCCTATAACGTGGAAACGGAATTAAATAAGATTGGGCTAAAACTGATCAACGTTAATATCACAGATATTAAAGATGAATCGGGCTATATTGAAGCGCTGGGTAAAGAAGCTGCGGCCAAAGCAATCAACGATGCTAAGAAGAGCGTTGCCGAAAAAGATCGCGATGGTTCCATCGGGGAAGCAAACGCCCAAAGAGATGAACGCATTCAAGTCTCTGAAGCCGATGCTACAGCGGTCGAAGGTGAAAACCGCGCCAAAATTACCATTGCCAACTCTCTAGCCGAGTTACGCGAGAAAGAGGCAGAAGCAAACAGGAAATCCACAGCTGCGGAAAAGGTACAAGCCGCCAAAGCGTTGGAAGAAGCATATGTTTCCGAACAAGAAGCTGAAGTCGCTCGTGCCCAACGAGAGAAAGCAACACAGACTGCGGACATTGTAATCCCTGCAGAAATTGAAAAACAAAAGATACAAATCGCGGCAGAAGCCGAAGCAGAAAGAATTAGAAGAGTTGCCAAGGGTGAAGCGGACGGTGTTCTGCTTGCCATGGAAGCAGAAGCGAAGGGAATGTACGAGATCCTCACTAAACAAGCCCTTGGCTTTGAACAGATCGTTAAAGCTGCCGGTGGCGATGCGAACCAAGCTGTCTTATTGATGATTGCGGATAAACTTCCGGAACTGGTAAGAATACAAGTGGAAGCGATTAAGAATCTGAAGATCGATAAGATTACCGTTTGGGATTCCATGGGCAGTAATGGCTCATCACCCACCACCGCAAACTTCCTCTCTGGAATGTTTAAATCCATTCCTCCCTTAGATGAACTCTTTAAAACAGCGGGCCTACAACTACCAAAATATTTAGGTGAAGCCACCACGCCAACTAACTCAACGCTTACAGAAGATCTATCGGATGAAGAGAGTCAGACGACGCAAGCCGAGCCAGTAGAAGACGAATTCCCTTGGCAAAAAGGATAAACGAACTCTACATCAACGGCCCTTATTAGTTGAAAACTACACTAGTAGGGGCTGTTTACTTTACAAATCCTCATCCACAAACATAGAATATGTGCTAGTGCAATATAAGTAATAATTGAGGGGTGATTGGATGAAGACAGGCTTAGCCCTTAGTGGGGGTGCTGTTCGAGGCATGGCTCATATTGGGGTACTTAAATACCTAGAGGAAAGAAATATTAATATAGATGTAATCGCCGGCACAAGTGCAGGTTCTTTAATAGGAGCACTTCATGCTGCCGGCATGAGTGCTAATGAAATAGAAAAAATCGCCCTCAACATAAACTGGAAGACGATTATGAAAAATATTCCCACCGTATCCTTACCCAAG
>JANKMV010000192.1 GCA_024650095.1 Bacillota bacterium
ACTTCCAAGTGGGTGCACTCATAAATCTTCCCCCTTTCAACTAATAGTCCGCTAGTTTGACTGTACCACTTATTTTATCTAGCTGCCGGAACGGTCAAGACCGTTCCCTACATTTTGAGACTACTTCTTACCCCTCACGACCATGTGGAATGCCACTTGACCTTTTTTGGCTCCGGTATCTTGTACAACGTTAATCAAGAGCCCATTCAATCTGCTATACATTAAGGATTTCCGAAGGACGATTATAAAATTCAACCAAAACACGGCGGCCTAGTGTGCGCGTAATCTGAAGATGCCACTATTATGTATTGTCCGAGCATGGACATCAAGTTAAATTGTAACAAATATAGGGGAAAAGTCAATGGAAGACGACTAAATTTTCCTATATAGGAAAAAAGACAGGGAGTTATCCCTGCCTAATGAAGAACCGTGTGAGGTTAGATAATGTTGCTTTTTACAAGCGTCACTTCAGAAATAAGGAATCGCTTCCCTTGTGTCTTGTTAAGAGTCTCATGCATTGTGGTATGAGTTTCACAGAAATAAACCTGACACTCTTCGTGCGTCCCGTCAATACAAATGGTTTCTACATAATACAAATTAGACTCCCCCTCGCTCTTGTTTCTTATTTCAACAAAGACAAAGGGATTTCCTGTTAAGCATCCTTCTGGTAATTTTTTACTTCGTCGCCACCTATTAATTTAAGAAAAATTTCGATTAATGCCGGATCAAACTGTTGTCCCGCATATAAAAGAAGCTCTTGCATCGCTTCCTCATGGCTTTTTGCCTTGCGATAGGGTCTGTCATGTGTTAAGGCATCGTAGGCGTCTACGATGGCTAAAATGCGACATTCTACTGGGATTTCCTCTTCTTTTAGTCCTAATGGATAACCCATACCATTCCACCATTCATGATGCTTAAGAATCCAATCCGCTAAATGAGTCAATTCAGGGGCAGATAAGGCAATGCGATGACCTATTTCGGTATGTCTTCTAACAGCGTCCAATTCTTGAGATGTCAGAGGCCCTACTTTAAAGAGGATACTTTCTGGAATACCGACTTTGCCAATATCATGGAATTTTGTAAAGAGACGAATATCATCTAATCTTTCCGCCTGAGCACCCACTTCGTGCGCCAAAACAGCCGCCATTTCTTCCATCTGTGATAGATTCTCATTGGAAGTAAAGTTCCGAGCGGCCAAGGCGCGTAATAAGATTTGAATCGTGGTGTGTCGTACACTTTCGCTTCGACGCAGTTTTTCCCGATACATATTATTGTCTGCCTCTTTAAATAAATCCAGCAGATGCATGGAATTGTCTGAGCTAACAGCATAACCCATAGAAACACTAAGATAATAATCGTGCTGCTCATTATTTGACTTTCTAATGGCCTGTTGCATGCGATCAAAGGCCTTTTCTACCGACTCTTGATTCGCATTGGGCAGCAAAATAGCAAATTCATCCCCCCCAATGCGTGCAACTACATCACTCTCTCGAAAACAAGATTTTATAACCGTGGCAGCTGCAATAAGGAGGGCGTCGCCTGTTGCATGCCCAAAACTATCATTATACAGCTTAAGACCGTCCACATCACATACAATCATGCCTACGCTATCAAAGCGACCAACTTCAATGCGGTGCATTTCTTGCTCGAAATATGCGCGGTTATAAAGACCCGTTAAGATATCATAAAGACTTAAATACTTTAATTGATCCTCACGTATTTTTTGCTCGGTTATATCTGCAATAAGAACAACTAGACCCGTGGGTTCTTCTAGCTCGCTTGTTATGGCGGCCACTGATAACGTAACATCAACCCAATTACCGTCCTTTTGCAGTAGGTGTGTATCAAGTTCTTGATTTGTTTTTCTTTCTAAAGCTTTAGCCAATAAACTTCGGATTAAAGACTCATTTTCCGGAGGAATTGCAGGGTTGTTATACCCTAACACTTCGATTTCTGTCCAGCCAAACATACTCTCTGCAGCAGAATTCCAACTCATCACACGCCCTTGAACATCGAGCGTTAAAATGGCTAAGGGTGAAGCCTGAATTAAGGCGTTAAGTTTTTCATTCGCTTGGGTGAGTGTTCGCTCTATGCAGAGACGTGCTTTATGATCTACGTTAGAAATGGCAAAGAATATCACCGCAGTGGTAAGAACAAAAAACCATCCCTTATAGGTTTGCCACTGTACCAAGAGTGCATGATCGCTAATGACAAACTCTAGTGCACGGTCAGACAACACTATCCAGATTCCAGCTATAGTAATGTAGTAGAGAGTGAGCCGGAAAGCATTGGTGCCCTTTGACTTTTTCATACAAGTCACTTCCTTAAACTTTCAGAATAAAGGACTCTCTGTCATACTTATTTGTCATCTGTAAGAGTTCTCCTGCTGTGATATTAATTTTTCATGCTATGAATGGGGGCAGGAATACGGCCGCCTCGGCGTACAAAATCAGCCGATGAAAAAGGATTTAGTGACATCACTGGGGCCCTGCCTAAAAGACCGCCAAACTCCACAAAGTCACCTACGACTTTGCCAGGAGCGGGGATCAAGCGCACCGCCGTTGTTTTCTGGTTAATCACACCAATGGCGGCTTCATCTGCAATAATGGCACCGATGGTTTCCGCCGAGGTTTCACCAGGCACAGCAATCATATCTAGCCCCACTGAACAGACACACGTCATTGCTTCCAACTTTTCAATAGTGAGGGCACCGTCAACAACCGCACGAATCATGCCTTCATCCTCGCTCACAGGAATAAAGGCCCCCGAGAGGCCACCGACGTAGGAAGAAGCCATGGCTCCCCCTTTCTTAACCGCGTCGTTGAGGAGTGCCAATGCAGCGGTGGTGCCATGAGTACCACAGCGTTCCAACCCCATCGCTTCTAGAATTTCTGCGACACTGTCGCCAATGGCTGGCGTTGGAGCAAGGGAAAGATCCACAATACCAAAGGGCACCCCCAAACGTGTGGCCGCAGCACGCCCAACCAATTCGCCCATGCGTGTAATCTTAAACGCAGTCTTTTTAATGGTTTCGGATAATGTGCCAAAGTCAGCATCTTTAACTTTTTCCACAGCCCTCTTTACTACACCAGGACCACTCACCCCAGTATTAATTACACACTCGGGCTCACCAATACCGTGAAAGGCTCCTGCCATAAATGGATTATCTTCAGGAACGTTGGCAAACACAACTAATTTAGCGCAACCTAAGCCATCGCGGTCAGCAGTGAGTGCTGCTGTTTGCTTAATGATTTCTCCCATGCGAAAAACTGCATCCATATTGATGCCGGCCCTCGTGGTTGCCACATTCACCGAAGCACAAACGCGTTCCGTTTCGGCCAGTGCTTGGGGGATGGAGTCAATCAGGCGCCTATCACCTACGGTAAAACCTTTATGTACTAGGGCAGAAAAGCCCCCAATGAAGTTTACGCCCACTTCTTTTGCCGCACGATCTAGCGCCTGCGCAAAGGCAAGATAATTTTCTGTATCAGCTGCTTCAGCAACCAACGCAATGGGTGTAACAGAGATCCGCTTATTGACGATGGGAATACCAAATTCTCGTGCCAATTCATCGCCCACAGGCACAAGATCCTTAGCTAACCGGGTTATTTTATCGTAAATTCTTTGACACGAAACACGGACATCGGCGTGGGCACAATCGCGTAAGCTTATGCCCATGGTAATGGTACGAATATCTAAATGCTCGTCCTGTACCATCGTAATCGTTTCCATGATTTCCTGCATAGTAAACATAGACAGCTCTCCTTAGATCCGATGCATGAAACGAAAAGCATCTTCATGTTGTGCATCAATTTTTAATCCTAATTCGCCTCCGGCCTCATGTAGCTGTTCTTTTAAGGTAGCCAAGTCAATCTGGCTCTGCCCCATATCTGCGATTAAAATCATGGTAAATAATTCTTGCATAATGGTTTGACTAATATCAAGAATGTTAATTCTGTTGGCTGAAAGAATATTGGCCACAGCGGCAATGATACCCACTCTGTCTTCTCCGAGCACGCTCACGATTACCCGGCTACCGTGCATTTCATAAGGGTCTGTCAAGATCATCGCTCCTTTTATTGCCCATTGTTTAAGCTAGATTTATTGGCCACAACCGCGTAGGCTGCCATGGCTATTGATGCCATTTTACCATATGAGGGTTCATTGCGGGATGTTAAAATGATTGGTTTAGCTGCACCGAGTACAAGCCCTGCCATTTTCCCAGAGGCAAAATAGACAATGGCTTTACCTAGGAGATTTCCTGCCTCAATATTTGGTACAAG
Source organism: Bacillota bacterium (assembly GCA_024650095.1). GTDB lineage: Bacteria > Bacillota > Dethiobacteria > Dethiobacterales > Dethiobacteraceae > JANKMV01. The sequence goes on from JANKMV010000192.1 coordinate 4,284, forward strand.
TAAGAGATACGCAGAGCCTGCGACAGGACTGGTAAGACCTTTATGCTGGGCTGATTCTATATTAATGGCCACGTCTAGTGCCATGGGTCCATCCACTAGCGCCCGCGGTAACTCTCCTCGTTTCGCCATCCATTTTAGTTCTTGCGCATCCACTGTGGACACAATCTTCGGGTTTACTTTCTCATTAGCCGTTAGCACCGCCACGCGGGGATTATCGAACCCCATTGCATGGAGAAACTGTAGTGAATTCTCTAAAATTGCTTTCTTTTGCTGTAAGTCTGGACTCACATTAAGGCCGCCGTCAGTAACATAAATAAGACGATAATAGCCGGGAATTTCAAATACAGCCAAATGGCTCAATATTCTATCCGTCCTGAGTCCGCCTTCTGGGTCAAGCACAGCGCGCAGAAAGTCGGCACTATTAACCATACCTTTCATGAGAATGTCGGCATTGCCTCCCGAGGTTTCAAGTACTGCACGACGAGTTGCTTCCACAGGATCCTTAATATCAATAATCTCAATGCCCAAAAGTCTACGTCATCATAGTCTAACTGCTCCACTGGAGCCCCGGTAACAACTAAGCCATCAAATTTTTTGTTTTTAATACAGTCGAATGTTTTATAAAACATAAGCAAATGCTCTTGTGGCGTATTTTTGGCAATATGCGTTTTGGGATGCAACAATGTAATGTTAACC
>JANKMV010000193.1 GCA_024650095.1 Bacillota bacterium
CTAGAAAGTGTTGAAAGTGAACTACGTAAAGGCGGCAATAATAAAGAACTACGGGATAAGTGCTATGATAGGCTTTTGGAGTTGCGTCGTCGTATGGATCGCTATGTGGAATTTTGGCTGCGCTTCGAAGAAAAGATCAATGATATGCAAGAAAAGTATGATTTTTTACTGCCCGATGAAATGCCTGATTCATTTTTACAGGCGTTTGGTACCACTTTGCCTGATGCAGAGTTAAAGGAAATGAAATCTGAATTAGAAGAAATGAAGGTCGATTTGGATAAGAGAGGAGTAAAACCATTGCTATTGCAGGAAGATAACGAAGCATATATCCGTTCATTTAGACGCGGACTTGGTTTTCTGGAATTAGCGATGATGGATGAAGCGATTCAAGAATTTAAAGAAGTGGTTCACCAGGAGCCAGAACTCTTACTTGCTCACTTATGTCTTGGTGTCGCTTACGGTGAACGTGGTATGGCTGATGAGGCGATGCGGGAATTACGACTCGTGCAAGCGCTAACAGAAGAACCACAAATGAGAGCCATCGTGCATAATGCGTTAGGGAATGTATATGCCGACAAAGAAGAATACGAACTTGCAAAGAAGGAGTTTAATAAGGTCCTTGAACTAGATCCTGATTTTGCCATCGCCCGCTTTAATATGGGTGCTGTTTGCTATAATCTCAGATTATATGAAGAAAGCGTGATTGCTTTTGAAGCAAGCAAAGATGAGTTCCCTAAGGATTGGGAAATCTATTTTTATTTGGGTAAAGGATATCGTAAGCTTGATAATGATGAGGAAGCACTCGTTAACTTTCTCAAAGCGTCTTATCTCGCGCCACAAGAGCCTTACGTGGCCTTTGAACTAGGGCTTTTATACGACAACCTAGGTGAGACGCGTCGCGCTCTAGAAAGTTATTACCGTGCTCGTAAGCTCTATCAAGAGCAAGACGCGCAAGAGTTACACTAATGTTGATATTATCCCCCCTGGCAGGAAATATCATCCTGATGAAGAAATATATTGTCGGGAACTAGTGTAAGGAGGAGTCTATAATGAGCACTATTCGTGATTTAGCTTTAGCGTCTGAGGGAAAATTGAAAATTGATTGGGTACGTGAACACATGCCCGTTCTTAATGAACTCGCCGACGAGTTTCGCGTAACGAAACCCTTTCATGGTACACGTGTCGCCATCTGCCTACACTTGGAAGCGAAAACTGCGTATATGGCGAAGGTCATCCAAGAAAGTGGAGCGCAAGTGACCATAACAGGGAGTAATCCACTATCTACACAAGATGATATTGCCGCAGCTTTAGTTGCTGATGGGATCACTGTTCATGCGTGGCATGATGCGACTAAAGATGAGTATGAAGAGCACTTACATAAAACAATGCAAAGTGAACCGCATTTAATTATTGATGATGGCGGTGATCTGGTGACAATGCTACATACTCACTATCCACAACAACTCGCTCAGGTACGAGGTGGTGCCGAGGAAACAACGACGGGCATAATGCGCTTGCGGGCCATGGCGGCGGATGGGGCTTTAAAAATTCCCATGATGGCTGTTAATGATGCCTATTGTAAGTACTTATTTGACAACCGCTATGGCACCGGTCAATCTGTCTGGGATGGGATCATGCGAGCTACGAATCTTGTGGTCGCAGGAAAAACAGCCGTGGTTGTTGGCTATGGATGGTGTGGTAAAGGTGTCGCTATGCGTGCGCGTGGCTTGGGTGCTAAAGTAGTGGTGTGCGAAATTGACCCCATTAAGGCCATTGAGGCAGTGATGGATGGACATGCAGTGATGCCCCTGGTAGAGGCTGCGCAAATTGGCGATATTTTTATTACCGTGACAGGTTGTCGTGATGCCATCGCACGGGAGCACTTTGTTAACATGAAAAATGGTGCCATTCTTTGTAATGCAGGTCATTTCGATGTTGAAATAGATAAGACCGCATTAGCCGAGTTAGCTGGATCTTCAAGAATCGCACGGCGTAATGTGACAGCGTATGAATTTGCTGGTAAAAGACTGTATTTATTGGCAGAAGGTCGACTTGTAAATCTTGCGGCTGCGGATGGTCATCCAGCGGAAATTATGGATATGACGTTTGCTCTGCAGGTGGAAGCGTTACACTATCTCAATACCAACTATGCTCATTTAGCTACTGAAGTGTTACCGTTGCCGCGAGCAGTAGATGAAAAGGTGGCTCGTCGCAAATTAGTGGCACTGGGTGTCTCCATTGACACATTGACGCAGGCACAAGAATGCTATTTGACTAGCTGGAAACCGGAATAGGGGGAAAGAGCATGAGTATTTCATTAGCGATTATAGGGGGAACAGGTGTTTATGACCCTAAGCTGCTAGGCGATGAGCAGAGACTCGAGGTTGTTACACGTTATGGCACAGCTCTGCTAACGCAGGGTATTTACCAAGGAGAGCAAGTTGTTTTTTTAGCTCGCCATGGTGTGGAGCATGGTACACCGCCGCATAAGATTAATTATCGTGCCAATATGGCTGCTTTAGTTAAACTTGGCGTTACTCGTGTGGTCGCTACAGCGGCAGTGGGCTCTTTAAATGAAACCATGCCACCTGGTGCCATGGTTTTGGTAGAACAGTTCCTCGATTTTACAAAAGGTCGTGAGTCCACCTATTTTGATGGTGGAGACGCGGGTGTAGTTCATACCGATTTCACAGCACCATATTGCCCGCAAGTGAACCATGTGTTGCTGCAAGCGGCCAAGACAGCTGGGCAAGAACTCATTCCAGGTGGCGTTTATGTCTGTGCAGAGGGACCACGGTTTGAAACGTCGGCGGAAATAAAAATGTTTAAACTGCTCGGTGGTGATTTGGTGGGGATGACCAATGTCCCGGAAGTTGTGCTGGCGCGTGAAGCCGGTCTTTGTTATAGTACCGTAGGCCTATGTACCAACTTTGCCGCTGGAATCTCACCCACGGTGCTTACCCATCAAGAGGTACTAGACGCCATGGCAAATAATGTTGACCAAGTGCGGCGCATGTTGGCTGAAACAATTTTACAACTACCCACAGAACGAAAGTGCCGCTGTCAAGAACTCGGCCATTCGATTCTGTTATAGGGTAACATAATGGAAGCTATACGCATTGTGGATAAAAAATTACTTCTACTTGACCAACGACTTTTGCCAGGTCAGGTTAACTTCGTAGAATGTGGGGACTGGCAGGCAGTGGCCAACGCCATTTTAGAGATGGTGGTGCGGGGTGCACCAGCCATTGGAGCCGCAGCTGCCTATGGTATGGCCATCGCCGCGACAGGGCTGCAACAGCAAGAGCTGAGCCTTTTTTATGCTGGCCTTACTAATGCAGCAGAGGGCTTACAAGCAACACGCCCCACAGCCGTAAATCTTGCTTGGGCTGTGCAACGAATGCTAAACGTAGCACGAGCACAAACAGGTGCCACGGCGGCAGCGATTGCGGATATCCTTTGGGCAGAGGCAAATATCATTGCAAAAGAAGATATTGTCGTAAATAAAAAAATAGGTGCTTTTGGTGCTTCGCTAATTCCTCAGCAAGCACGGATTCTCACTCACTGTAATGCGGGGGCACTGGCCACCGTTGGTTATGGCACTGCACTCGGTGTAATCCGCAGTGCGGTGGCACAAGGCAAACAAGTATCCGTGATAGCAGACGAAACACGACCGTACTTGCAAGGGGCTAGGCTTACAGCGTGGGAAATGGTGCAAGAAAATATTCCCGTCACTGTAATTGCTGATAATATGGCGGGTTTCTTGATGAAACAAGGTAAAGTTGATTTAGTGATTGTGGGCGCAGATCGTATTGTGGCCAATGGCGATGTTGCCAATAAAATTGGTACGTATGCGCTTGCCGTGTTGGCCAAGGCACATCAAATTCCTTTTTATGTGGCCGCACCCTATTCCACTTTTGATTTTACTAAAAGTAATGGAGACCAGATCCCCATTGAGGAGCGTTGTGAGACTGAGTTGACATACTTTGCAGGCACACAAATCGCCCCCACAGGGGCTTGTTGTTATAATCCAGCTTTTGATGTAACACCCGCGGCTTTAATCTCGGCCATAATTACAGAATTTGGCGTGATCGAGCAGCCCACAACTCAAAAACTAGCTGCATTTTTCACGGAGGCTAACCATGATTGATTGTAAAGAACAGATCCTACAAACGATAGAGGGCATGTGCCAAGATCATTTGGTATTGGGAACGTGGGGCAATGTATCAGTACGTGAGGGAGACACCTTTTGGATAACACCTAGTGGTATGCCATATGATGTATTACAAGCTGTGGACCTTATCCAGATTGATTTACGCACAAAGAAAGCATCCGGTTTATGGGGAAACCGTCTTCAGAATGGCAATTACATGCTGCCATCTATCAGCAACGCGCCGATTGCGGTGCCATTGTACACACCCATAGTACGTATGCCACCGCTTTTGCTGTCGCCCACGTGCCCATTCCTCCTGTGGTGGAGGATTTAGTGCAAATTGTGGGTGGTGGTGTAGATGTGGCAGAATACGCACTACCGGGGAGTGAGGAACTAGCGGTAAACGCTGTCTTGGCGCTCGGCACAAAAAATGCAGTGTTGCTTGCAAACCATGGCTTGATAGGTACGGCCAAGACGATAGCTGAGGCGCTTACCATTTGTCGCATCGTAGAAAAAACTGCTCATGTTACGGTAATGGCCAGGACGCTTGGTTCGGTTCCTGAATTGAGCCAAGATGATGTTAAAAAGATGCGCGATTTTTACCTTACGTCATATGGCCCTGGTTTGAAAGGGGAGAGGTCGCAATGAAAACGCTTATTCGGCAAACAACGGTTATGACGGCCAATGAGCAAGAAGATATTTTGCAAAATGCAGATGTGGCCATTGATGGACAGTTCATCAGTTATGTGGGACCCACTAAAGAATGGCAGGAAAACTTTGCCAAGGTT
>JANKMV010000194.1 GCA_024650095.1 Bacillota bacterium
CCGGCGCGGGTTGAGGGAACCGATTAAGCGCGCCATTATTAGTAAAGCTGATGTAGTGCTGTTTGACACTTTTGTACACATTGTTCTAAATCTTTGGCGGCCTGTTCGAAGGAATTCTTTGCTGCATTATTCTCAACCTGTGAAGCCGCACTCCGTAAATCAGCTGCTGAAACTTGACATTTCTTGATGGAATCTTCAACAAGGGTACGGTAATCAGACATTTCTAACACCTCTTTTCGTAGTTTATGCTGAATTACTTAGACAAGGGGAAGCTGAGCATAGAAGTCAATCAGGGATGGTAAATCAGGATCAAACTGTTCAGCAAAGGTTGCCGCCAACTTATTAGATTCAAGATAGCGAGGAATGCCATCAGGAGGAATAATAAAATCTACAGAGAGCATGACGCGCCTTTGTTGATGAAAGGCAAGCACTTGCACAAAGGCGTGGAATTCTTCAATGCTACCTATATAACCTACAGTAATATCTGGTGGGCCAATGAACTCTCCCAATGATAGTTTTCTTCTTTCGTGCAACTGACTCCAATTACAATGATAAATAAATTTTTGACAGACAACACCATAAGGAGCCACAGCATTAGCTGACACGATAAATGGCATTTTATGCACAACGTGGTCAGCGCACTGCGCATACGGGTCATTTGTTACGACAAACTCACTACAAATTAATTCTTCTTCGTCCTGAAGAGCAGCAAGTAATGAGGATAATTGTTTCTCTAATTCTTCGCTCTGCCACACTGTGTAAGGGGAGCCATTACGGTTGCTACCGGCGGCTCCATAGGGAGTTTTTACAATCCAAACGGTGTTATGGCTATGGGGCAAGATAGCTCGACTATCTTTTGTGTAGGTAGCTTGATTTGGTAGATAGCGTTGTCCCTGATGTTTTTTTACAGCAGCAGCTAGAAATGTTTTGGATGAAAACGTCTCTGGCAAATAACCAAAAACTTTTAGGTTTTGCTCTGCCCACGCTGCGTACAAGGGACCCTCCACAGTACAAAACTGAGTATCAATATAGTCTGTGTCCAAAGATGGGGTCAATTTACTTTCAGGACAGAGAAAAACCTCGACGCCTTGACGTGTGTAACAGTCAACAAGTCCTCTCAGACTTTTTTCTTTAGAGCCAAAAAGATACCAGGAGGGATAGGGTGCGTTCCCTACCTGGCACCTTTTTGCTCGTGCCCGCAATGTTTCACTCGGGCTGACTTGCCGCTTGATTTCGGGCACCGCCAGTGCAGCGGCCAGCATATTGTCATCAACGGCGATGCACATTCTAGACATTTTCTCACCTACGATAGTTACGTACTAATCTTTCCCAGTAACGACGAAACAACGAATCTCGATCGGGTCCTTGCGGTTCAAATGGTGGGTCCAGAGCCTCCATGGCAGACATATCTTCGGCTATCTCTACATCTGGGCTTTCTTCCTGTTTCCAGGGTTCAGGTAAATAAGACATCTGGTTACACCCCCCTAGGTGTTTTAATCTTCTTCTTTATTTAGTATCTGTAAATTCGTAAAAAAGTTACAGACAAAACTTTGGAAAAACTGTCAAGAAAAAAAGAAAGGGTTTTCTATACCCTTTCTTTAGCTTAGCTACATTATTGCATTTGATTCATAGAAAATTGATTTTGCGCTTGGCTAACTTGTTGTATATCCGCCTTCGCTGGTGAATACCAGCCCTTTTGTTGCATGGTATCAAAGATTTGTTTTTGGGCTTGGTATGAGCTTTGTAAACAATTGGACCAGTCACGACGTAGATTATCATTTGAAGCTTCCAGGATGGAACTGTTAATCATGGTACACATGAATTTTTCGTCCTTTAAGAGACATTGGGCAATATCTTGATCCGTTAATTTTTGCATAATATCCTCCTTTTGCTAATTATTGCAGTGTACCACTACTTAGGTGCTTTACCATGGTTTGGTAATTCTGCTTATGCGTTTGAGCGCAATTTTGACAGAGCTGTTTAACAGCTTGATCTGTGCATTGATCTGCCAAAAAGCCCATGGATTTATAGGCTAATTGCTCTGTCTTCAGAAAATCTTCTAGGTACAATAATTCGCGTTGCGTAAATTGGTTCATTTTTTTCCTCCCTTTCATTTAATTAACGCTTTTAGTATAAGGAAAAGTTTATAAAATATACAAAAAAGAAAAGGGTATGTTAAGAGAAAGACGAAAAAAATATTATAAGTTAAAATATAGAATGGAGGCATCTAATTGCAGCTAACTGTTTTGGGATGTTATGGACCGTATCCCGCTGCGGGACAAAACTGTTCTGGCTATTTAGTAGAGGACGAAGCGGCCGTTGTTTTATTAGATTGTGGTAGCGGCGTGCTTAGTCGCTTGCGTCATTTTGTTGAACCGTGGGAACTTAACGCAGTGATACTTACACATTTACATAGTGATCATATGGCTGATGTGCTCATCATACGTTATGCCTTGTTGATTAAACGATTGCAAGAGGCGGGTCTTCCCCTCTTGGTGTACGCACCCGCCCAACCGAAGGAAGAATTTAGTCGTCTCGCCTATAAGAATGTTGTACAAAGCAAGCCGCTCTCTTCCAACACTACATTAACCATCGGCACCATGCGTTTTACTTTTACTCCCGCTGTTCATGCCATTACTGCCTATATGATCACGGTGGAAAGTGGAGGGAAGAAGTTGGTTTATTCTGGTGATACCGAGTATTTTCCTCGTATGCATGGGTTCTTCCACAGAGAACTCGGCCTATTTTACTACGCGAAATCCGTGGGATCCAGAGCGGGTTCCCGGCGGTTCTAGTGGGGGTTCGGCCGCTGCGGTAGCGGCCGATGAAGCTTTTTTTGCCCTGGGTTCAGATACCGGTGGCTCCATTCGCCAACCCGCCGCTTTTTGTGGCGTCGTGGGCATGAAGCCAACATATGGTCGTGTCTCACGGTATGGTTTAATTGCCTTTGCCTCCTCACTTGACCAAATTGGTCCCTTTACTAAGGATGTGCGTGACTGTGCCATTGTTCTCAATGCCATTGCCAAGCATGATCCGCGAGATACCACTTCAGCTGATGCGGACACCCCGGATTACACCACATTCCTAGATGGTAATGTGAAGGGCCTGAAGATTGCTGTGCCTAAGGAATATTTCACGCAAGGTATTGATGATGCTGTCTCAGCTGCGGTGCGCAAAAGTATTGATGTGCTGGTTTCCCTAGGAGCGGTCGCCGAAGAAGTATCGCTACCGCACACTGAATATGGTATTCCCGTCTATTACTTAATTGCTCCCGCGGAAGCATCTAGTAACTTAGCTCGTTTTGATGGTGTGGAGTATGGGTTCCGTGCTGAAACGGATAATCTTATTGATATGTATAAGCAAACGCGTAGCCAAGGCTTTGGCGAGGAAGTTAAGCGTCGCATTATGTTGGGCACGTACGCGCTGAGTTCTGGTTACTATGATGCCTATTATCTAAAAGCGTTAAAAGTACGTACGCTCATTAAAGAAGACTTTGATAAGGTGTTTGCTAAGTATGATGTCATTGTCACGCCCACTACTCCGTCCACTGCATTTATCGCGGGAGCGGTGGAAGATCCGCTGACGATGTATCTCAACGACATCTGTACAATTCCAGCAAATTTAGCGGGCTTGCCTGCAGTATCCATCCCTTGTGGTTTCGCTGCCGGTTTACCTGTCGGGTTACAGCTGATAGGAAAAGCATTTGATGAGGGAACGATCTTGCGTGTGGCGCATACTTACGAACAAAATAGTGGCATACCCAAGCAGAGACCTGCATTGACGACGATTGGTGGTGGGCAGGATGAGTAAGTATGAAACAGTCATCGGTTTAGAAGTCCATGTTGAACTGGCGACAAAGACGAAAATCTTTTGTGGCTGTCCCACTGAATTTGGTAAAGAACCCAATACCCATGTTTGTCCTGTTTGTCTTGGTTTCCCTGGCTCACTTCCTGTTCTAAACAAAAAAGCTGTGGAGTTTGCCATAAAAGCAGCACTCGCACTCAACTGTGAAATTCCAACATTCGCTAAATTCGATCGTAAAAACTATTTTTATCCCGATCTACCCAAAGCCTATCAAATATCCCAACTTGATCTGCCCATGGCGGTTAATGGATATTTGGAAATTGAAGTGGAAGGCCAAACTAAACGGATTGGCATTACTCGTGTGCATTTGGAAGAAGATGCGGGTAAATTGATTCATGCTGCGTCAGGTGACTATTCCCTCACAGATTACAATCGCACAGGTGTACCTTTGATTGAAATTGTCTCAGAGCCAGATTTACGTTCGCCTGCCCAAGCGCGAGCGTATTTAGAAAAACTAAAGAGTATTATTCAATATACAGGCGTATCGGATGTTAAGATGGAAGAGGGTAGTTTACGTTGCGATGCCAACGTTTCCATTATGCCTGCGGGTAGTAAAGAACTAGGGACACGTTCGGAAATTAAGAATATGAACTCCTTTCGGGCTGTGCAACGAGGCCTAGAGTATGAGGTGGAGCGGCAGACGGAGCTAGTGGATGATGGTGGTCGTGTAGTGCAAGAGACAAGACGCTGGAATGAAGATAAAGGGATAACATATTCCATGCGTTCCAAAGAGGAAGCCCACGATTATCGTTATTTCCCCGATCCCGATTTAGTGCCGGTGGTGGTAGCACCTGCTTGGGTGGAAGATCTTAGGCAGAGTCTGCCAGAATTGCCCGCCGCTAGGCAAGAGCGTTATATCTCTCAGTGGGGATTGTCTGCGTATGATGCTGAGGTTATTACGTCTTCCAAAGCGATGGCCGATTTCTTTGAAACAACGCTGGCCAGCTACCATGATGCCAAAGCTGTGGCCAACTGGGTGATGGGGGATATATCCAAACACCTTAATGTTGAAGGTCTGGAAATTACACAGACAAAATTGACACCATCTCATCTCAGTGAACTCTTGAAACTTCAAG
>JANKMV010000195.1:0-637 GCA_024650095.1 Bacillota bacterium
GCCGCTTGTTCATTGCAAACGGCTAGTGTAAGCAGTAAAAAAGACTAACCCGAAGGCTAGCCTTTAAATATTTAGTCTGTATCTTCTGCTGAGGTATCATCTTCAGGGGAAGATTCCCCATCGTTGGCCTGCTCAGCAAGTTCTTCCTCCACCATATCAATCAAAGTACGAGCTGTCGCTACAACATCTGCTTCGTCGGCCGGGTCAAGTTCAACCACTTCCTGCCACTGCTGCAGTGCCTCTTGGGGCTTATCTAAAGCAGAATAAAGAAAAAATCCATAGTTAAAACGAGCTTTTGCATGGGCTGGATCTACTTTAATAGCTGCTTCGAATTCTTCTTGTGCTACTTCATTATTACGAGATAAATAAGCAGCAACCGCCCGGTCTACGCGGACGTTCACATCATCTGGCGTTAATTCCAACACTTTGCCATAGGGCTCTAACGCTTGAGCAAAGTTTGCTTGCGAGTCTTCCGCATTATTTAACGACGAATAGATTTGTCCCAAATCGTAATAGGCATGTCCGAGTTGCATCAATGCAGTAACATCTTCTGGATCTTCTTCAAGCAGTGCCTGGTATTGAGTTATCTGCGTTTCTACTTGAGCAATCTGACTACGTAAGATTGCGCTGGGGTCAT
>JANKMV010000195.1:647-4930 GCA_024650095.1 Bacillota bacterium
TTGCATTGAGCAAATAGGGTAAAAACAAAGAAAGAAGCATCCCACCCGACACGAGGATAACAATCGTGTAAAGCAAGGCCTTATTATTTTTCAAACTCTTCTTTTTCATACTTTTATTAGCATTTTGCTTTTTCAAAAGAATCTAACCTCCTACCTCTATAGTCAACCATAATTGTATTCGCTTTATTATACCAAACCCCTTTGATAAATGCTTGAACTTTTTGTGAAGTTTCATATTGGGTCAAAAATTGTAGCTAATGGGAATACTTACCCCCAAAAACGGTGACGCTATTGATATTACAAGAATGGGTGATAAAATATGACAGTTTACCAAATGCCATTTACTGAATTACAATCACTAAAAGGATTAAAGCAGGTAGAAGCCCGCTTACGAGAATTGAGCCGTGGCAGTGACCCTTTGACACCTCAATTTTCCAATACGGTGACAATTGGAGGTAAACGCCTACGGCCTGCGCTAGTTATTCTCTGTGGTTCTTTTTATCCTGCCGTTCATAACGAATTGGTGGATGTGGCCACTGCGACGGAACTCATCCATACCGCCTCCCTCGTACATGATGATATTATTGACCATGCCGCTTATCGGCGCGGACGTGCAACCATCTCAGCCGCCTGGGGAAATCAACAAGCTGTGCTGTATGGGGATTTTTTATTTGCCCGTGCCTTCTCTTTATTAACAAAACACGGCTTTAGTGGGATTTTAGGCAAGATGACGCATGCCATCAGCCTCATGTGTGAAGGAGAAATCCAACAATCCAATTTACTCTATGACTGCAAAATAAAAGAAGCAGATTACCTCGCTTATATACATAAAAAAACAGCCTATTTCCTTGCGGCTTGCTGTGCGGCAGGTGCTGAGGCCTGTGGCCTTACGCCGTCACAAGTCAAGCCCTTTGAGAATTTTGGTTTACAGCTGGGGTATGCCTTTCAGCTAACAGATGATCTATTAGATTTAACGGGCAGCAGTGAAAACACGGGCAAGCCAGTCTTACAAGATCTACGTGAAGGCTATCTAACGTTTCCCATTATCAAACTATTACGGCATCCCATTTATGGAATACGTACCCATAATATTATTGATGAGCGACAATTTACTGGAGAAAACGTAGAGTTTATTTGTCGCTCCCTGCAGGAAAGCGGCATCATCGAAGAAACATATCATAAAGCCCGAACATTAACTGCTCGGGCCAAACGCAATCTTGACAAGCTTCCGCTGAAGCCGGCTCGAGCCATACTCTCCCGGCTAGCAGATTACGTTGTCCGGCGTTCTTATTAGATTTTACCTCTATTGCGCAAAAGCAGGCACACCCGATGGAGCCATATTGCCTCTGTCCCCCCATATCGTAGCAATTGCTGCGATATTTTACTACGACCAGATAAGGATGCTTTGGGATCAGAAAGATAAAGGGCTAACATGCCCACAATTACGGTGCGATGAAAGATGGGGCGTGGTAAATCTGCGATCCGTTTCATTGCTTCACTCATAAAGCGATGCAATCCTCTTTCTGCCACAAGAAGTGAAGGATAAAATGCTACAAAGTTAAGATCATGATGCTCTTGATCTTCATCTAAATCAATGTAGTAATCCAATAAAATATGGAGGCCACAAAGCCAAGGGAAATAGCAGGAAAGGGATTCCTCAATCTCTTCATCCTTTACCGGTCCTCTTGCTGCCATGGCAGCAAGGAAGAAAACAGCAAGCGTTGAACCACAGGCAGCAGAAAACTCCCACCAATAAACATCAGGTGCTACATCTTGGTGCTGATCACTCCAATGAATCAGCATCTCCTGACGATCTTGCTCAGGAATGTGCTTATACACTTGCAAATCCGTATAGAGTTGCAGTAAAGAAATCATTTTAGCGCAAATATCTTGATAACCAGGCATTGTAATGAGCGCTTGACGACTTACTTGCACTAATTGATCTAAATAGCCTCCGTCATCATGGTACGGATAATCGCAATACCAATTTTGAAAAGGCTCTGCCAAATTAACCGCTGCCAAGATAGCATTGTGAAGGGTACGAAAGCTTTTTTCACTTGTGCCCGCCACACGATCACATAGATTGTCTAAATAATCGCTGATGGTTTGAACTGCTACAATAAAGCGGATCAGTTCTTCGCTTTTCTCTGGTGTATAGAGCGCGTAGATACTCCCACCCTGACAGTGAAAACGTTTTGTTTCAATACTAGCTAATGCCTGTTTACGAAGTTCAGCATTGGGAATTGTAGCTGCCCTTCTTCGCCAGGCGGCAAGTTCCTTTTCCACTTGGGGGAAAACCCGTAGCACGAAAGGTAAAATGATAGCATGATCTTTCGATCTTTCCACAATGGATGACAAACTTGCACCCCCAAATACTTGATGTATACAAATTTACTATGCCCTAAATAAGATGTTCTTATAGGGGGAAAAAACAAGGTAGGGGCAGGGAAAGCGTACTTGATCACGAACACTATCATGAGGTGAAATAATGAATAGACTTTCGTTCCCCTTTGCGCAAATTATTCAAGAGATCATTGATAAACCAGCCGACATGACCCAGTATGCAAACAAGCAAATGGCACGTGTGCGAGATATATTACAAAACATGCCCCCCTATAACTGTCCTTCTTCCTGCAATTTTTGCTGTCATGGCTCAATTCTTATGTCATACGTTGAATACATTAGCATCCTTGCTACACTTACAGAAAAACTAAGCGCAACAGAGCTTGAAGATCTATTAACCAAGCGTCTCGGCATCTTGGAAGAACAAGGAAAGCTTCTGTGCCCATTCCTTGAAGAAGAACGTTCGCTAAAGCACTGTACCTTATACAATGAGCGCCCCTTAATCTGTCGCGTATTTGGCACGACAGCTTCACCCTGCACAGAAGACATAGAAAACCCCCATTTTCCAGAAGCGTCCTTTTATGAAGCCTATAATCTATTGTACTATGTAGAAGATGGCAGTTTTATCGGCTTGCCATTAACGGAAACCCAGGCACTGTATGAGGCACCATTTGATGTTTGGACCATTGCTGACAGTGGCCGAGTGGATGAACTCCTAGCTCTTTTTCTAGAACATGGCAGTATGCGCTCCGTAATCTGTGATGTAGTTGAAAACCGTTTCTTTTCCATCCTACCTGGAGGTAAACGTCTCTATCTAGATTCATTAGATTCCAGCGAAATGTATCCTTAAAAGACCAAAGCGTTATAATTTTTATCATAAAAAATCACACCCGTTAATTTGGAGGGTGTGATTTTTTCACTTACTATTAACCCGTAGTCTGTCGGTAGTTGATGGTGCCCTCTAGTGAGATTTGTACATGCTCAACAGGGACAGTCCGTCCGGAGCGTTTAATGGCTTCGCGCACGATACCCGCCAAGCCCCCACAACAGGGGACTTCCATATAAACAATGGTAATGCTGTTCACATCATTTATACGAATAAGCTCTGTCAACTTTTCTACATAGGACATGGCATCATCGAGTTTAGGACACCCAATTGTCAAAACACGGCCACGGAGAAATTGACGATGAAAATCAGCATAAGCAAAGGGCACACAATCAGCAGCAATCAATAAATCAGCATTTTTGAAGTGCGGAGCACCTGGGTTCACAAGTTTTAATTGCACAGGCCACTGCGTCAACTCGGATGGAGTCTCCCCCTCTTGGGCTAATGGTGCCGTTTCCTTGCTCGTCGTGTGTAAAGCACGAGCCATGGAACCGGGACACCCACCGGCAGGAGCTTTTGCTGGTGATTCAGCTTCTTTTTGCGCAGCCAGAAACTGTTGCACAGCTGCTTCATCAAACTCATCTGCTTCCCGCTCTTCAACAACCAACGCACCCATGGGACAGTCACCAAGGCAAGCACCCAAGCCGTCACATAGATTATCGGCAACTAAACGCGCCTTACCATCAATAATTTGCAATGCGCCTTCAGCACAAGATGGGACACACTCGCCACATCCATTACATTTTTCTTCATCAATATGAATAACTGCTCTTTTCATAACTTTTCCCTCCAAATTCACTCTATTAGCATTAGTATAGCACCCTGCTCACTCGCAAGATGTGATATATATCAAATGGAGAAAAAAGTGTAAAAAGCAGCAGCTAGGCTACAGGAAATGGTCTTGACCGTTTTAGGATGTAAAACATCAATAGAAATATAGAGAGTAGGGAAAGCCGCTCCACAAATAAACTGTATGGAGTAAACATTAATGGTTTACAGAGTGTAGGGAACGGTCAAGACCGTTCCCTACATTTTACTTCTCTGTCGTTTATGA
>JANKMV010000196.1 GCA_024650095.1 Bacillota bacterium
CAAAAAATAGCAGGGGAAGGTCTTTATTACTTGGCTTTCTCCTGCTATTTTACCATTGTTAACAAATGAGATGGCGTGCACTTAGTAAGCCTCTAATATAAGTAGTATAAAAGGTGCAACACGCAACCAGTGAATACAATTAATTATTTTTTATTGCCTTAGCAAGTTGTGTTAGCGCTTTTTCCAAAACAGATTTTGGACATGCAATATTGATTCGCTGAAAGCCGTTGCCACCCGCGCCAAACATTGTGCCTGCGTCAAGCCAGAGCCCCGCTTTGTGTATAATTAAGTCTTCAAGCTGCTCATCACTCAACGCTAGTGAGGTAAAATCAAGCCACACTAGATATGTTCCTTCTGGTTCAACGAGTTTGATTTGTGGTAAGTTATCTTGTAGAAAGCTACGCAGGAAAGCAAGGTTATTAAAAAGATAAGATCTTAATTCTGTTAGCCATGCTTGTCCGTGTGCATAGGCCGCCTTACAGGCTGTAATTCCCATTATATTTAGCTGATTGCAGCCGACTTTCTTCATCTCATGGGTAAAGCGACGACGAATGGTCTCATTGGCTATGAAAATATTGGAAACTTGCAATCCTGCAAGGTTAAATGTTTTTGTGGGCGCTGTGCAAGTTACTGTAACGTCAGTGAAGTTCGGTTGAAGCTGTGCAAAAACTTCGTGCTTAAAGCCAGGATAGACAAAATCAGCATGAATTTCATCGGCAAGAATGAGTACATTGTATTTGCAACAAATATTGCCTAACTGAAGAAGTTCATCCTTTGTCCAGACTCTGCCCACAGGATTGTGCGGATTACAGAGGATAAATAGCTTTACCTCATTATCTGCTATTTTGCGCTCAAAATCCTCAAAATCTATGCTGTATTGGCCATCCGCATAGATAAGCTCATTGACCACAAGTTTACGCTCATTAATGCGCACTGAGTTTGAAAAGGGGTAGTAGACGGGCTCCTGGATGATGATGGCATCTCCCTTGTTGGTGAGTGATCGTATTGCTGTAGATACCGCATAGACAACACCCGGTGTTTTAACTAACCATTCTGGCTGAATGTCCCATTTGAAATTCTGCATAAACCAGGTATGTAATACAGTAAAGTACTCAAGATTGGTTTCGGAGTAGCCGAAGATACCATGTTTACTTTTATCCACTAAAGCATCCACCACTGCTGGGGGTGCGCTAAAGTCCATATCAGCTACCCACAGTGGTAGTATTCCCTCAGGCATACCTCGTTGTGCAACAAAATCGTACTTAATACAATCGGTATTACAGCGGTCCTTAATTTCATCAAAATTGTAGCTCATTTTTTATTCCTCCTTAAAAAACGTATGTTCGGAATTGCAGCTGATGACTCTGCTTCGCGATCTTGGCTGTATGTCTGCATGTATCTGTAACATGCCATCAGCACCATATCTAGATGGTTGATTTTGTGTTCGGGATAGCTGGGGAGACCTAGGAAATACTAATTTCTAATGTACTTGACTATATTCATGATATTGAAAAAGAAATTGCCTGTCAATAGACTACTGCTCCTACAATTAGTTATAAAAAGAAGGAGAGGATCTGTAAGAATAACTAACACAAAGATATAAAACGCAGGAGATAAGATGTTAATGGCGAAATGCACTATAGGTAGATTCATGTATGAGTATTATTGAGTAAGCCAGTATCAATAAATCGATAGCATCTATATAATGTATCCTTCTAAACGTACTATTTTACTACTATAGCGGCGGTGACAATTTGGATTATATAATCAGAGCAACGGCTGCAGATAATCAAATTAGAGCATTTGCGGCAACAACGAGAGAATTGGTCGAGCAGGCACGCTTGATTCATCAAACAAGTCCGGTGGTAACGGCAGCATTAGGCAGATTATTAACGGCCGCAAGCATCATGGGGACGATGATGAAAAATAGTAACGACATACTAACGCTACAAATTAAGTGTGATGGCCCTATTAAGGGGTTGTTAGTAACCGCGGATGCCTGCGCAAATGTAAAGGGATATGTGTATAATCCCGATGTGGATCTGCCCCCCAAAGCAAAAGGAAAACTGGATGTAGGTGCTGCTGTAGGTACTGGCGTCTTACGAGTGATTAAAGATTTGGGTTTAAAACAACCCTATATCGGTCAAACAGAGCTAGTCTCTGGCGAAATCGCGGAGGATCTTACCTATTACTTTGCCACTTCTGAACAATTACCTTCTGCAGTTGGCCTTAGTGTCCTAGTCGATACAGATTATACGGTTAAACAAGCGGGTGGCTTTATTATTCAGCTTATGCCATCCTGTGATGAGTCCATTGTATCTCGTCTAGAACGAAAGGTTAATGATATTACAGGCATTGCAAGCTTGTTAGATGCGGATATGTCACCTGAGATGATTTTAGAACAAATAGTAGGGGAATTTGGTGTGGAGTTTTTAGATAAAATTCCCACTCACTACCATTGTAGCTGTAGTAAAGAACGAGTAGAAAAGGCGATTATAAGTATTGGCAGAAAAGATATTCAGGAAATGATCGCGGACAATAAACCCATCGAGGTTAGTTGCCATTTTTGCAACACACAGTATACGTATGATGTGGAAAATTTGCATAGGATGATAGAAGAAATTTAAAGGCGTATAGAGGAGAAACGTTGAAAGGGGATGAGACGATGAAAATTTTGATTCTGTCTGGGAATCCAAAAAAGGAAGGTTTGTGTCAGACCATTATTGATGCAGCGAAGCTTGGCGCTAATGAGGGTGGCGCTGAAGTTGAGGAAATTAGACTTGCAGATTTAGATATGATACGTTGTCAAATCTGTGGTGATGGCTGGGGTGAATGTCGTACGGAGCATACTTGTATCCATGGTTCCGACGGTTTTGATGAGATAAAAGAACGAGTTGAACGTAGCGATGCCATTATTCTTGCAACGCCGGTATATTGGGGAGAGACAACAGAAGCATTTAAGAGTTTTATAGATCGTTTACGTCGATGTGAATTTGGACCCAAAGGTATTATGAGTAACAAGCAGGTTTTACTGATTGCATCACCGGGTGGTTCCGGCAATGGCTTGTTAAGTTGCCTAGAGCAGATGGATCGTTTCTGCCGCCACACAGGGGCCATCATCTTTGATTATATTGGCGTTAACCGTTGGAACAGTGATTACACTCGCGTTGCCGCCCAAGCTGCCGCTTTTGCCATGGCAAGTGGCAGAAAAAATGGTGATACAGTTTAATACGAAAAAAATAAAAGAAAACCTTGTATGTACAGGGTTTTCTTTTATTTGTATGAGTAAACTCATGCTACCATTATATTTTTTTATTCTTTAACTTCTCTAGCAGCTTTGTAATCTTTTCTTCCTGCTGTTGGGTGCCCTTATCATCTACATCAAATATCACCGTCAGCCGGCTACCTTCTCGGGCGCTCTTGGGAAGTAGTTTTAGGGGGATATCCACTTTTACTTCATCATCACCAACGAGCACGACAGCATACTCTTCAACAAAACGATCGATGACAGCTTTCATTTTTCCACCTCACGATTTTTCTAGTTTGCGGGGGGCTTACAGCCGCCACAGGGTTGGTAATTTTTATTTCTCGCCTCTAGTACAGTCTCAAACGATATTTCATTTTCCGGTGAGATACTTTTTATATGGATGCATGTGAGGTTGTGATATTTGTCTGATTTAATGCTCCCTACATACTCACCTTGCGTGGTGGTTGAAGTGTTTGCAGGTTTTTTTATGGGAAGGTACTGGTACGTTTCTTTACTATTAACTTCATAGTGCTCGCCATCTGTAGTAATTACGATAGAACCATGTAGATCGCTGCGATAGATTGTAACACCGGCATTGGTTAGCTTTGCCAACGTTTCTTCATGAGGGTGGCCATAGCTATTGGCGCCAACCATGATCACTGCTACTTCGGGACTTACCGCACTGAAAAATGCAGTGGACGTACTGGTATGACTACCGTGATGACCAACTTTGAGGATGGTACTCGCTACATTATAACCCGCATTCAGAATTTGTTTTTCTGTAGCTTCTTCAGCATCACCAGTAAGCATAAAGCTAACTTGACCGAAAGTAAGTTTTACGACAACGGAGACTTCATTTACGTCCGTACCTGTGGGGGATGATGGATGTAAAAGCTTCATTGTTGCTCCACCACCTAGGTTCCTACTCATACCGGCACGGCCTTCGGTAAATATTATGTCCTTTTCATCAATAAGTAAGAGATAGTCCTCATACGTCTGTGTGGTGTGAACAACTCCCGGGTCGATGACTTCGCTGACAGGAATGGATTGTAAAACATTAATTAAACCGCCGATATGATCGGCGTGGGGATGAGTACCGATCACCATATCAAGTTTGGTAACGCCATGTTTTTTTAGGTAGTCTATCACGGTGGTTCCGCGTTCGCCACCATCTACAAGTATGGTTTGTGATGGAGCCTGAATCAGAATTGCATCACCTTGGCCAACATCGATAAAGTGGACAATCATTTTACCAGAAATGGTTGTATCAGATTCACAACCTACGAGGCCTACTAATAAAAAAAGAAATATGATGTAGAGTGCTGCTGTTTTACACCTGCTGTTGTTGTTTCGGGGTTGGGGGTAGGTCAATTTCATAGACAAATTATGCTCATCAATGATGTTCCCCTTTCTAAGTCGTTAAAGAGTAAGAATTCGTCATATATGCATGCAAACCCTTTAGTAGGAAAATAAGGACGATAGAACAATTATGACTAATAGACTGGAGAGGAAATTATGTAATTTTTCAAAATTCATTATATTTATAGAAAATAAGCTGGATTATAGAGGGATTATCTGCATATGTCTAGAAAAAATAGGTGCAGGGTAAAGCGAAATATATTTTCCGTCCAAGAAAAACAATAGGCCAATACAATAGAGGAGTTGAAAAGATGGAT
>JANKMV010000197.1 GCA_024650095.1 Bacillota bacterium
TTGTTATTCTTTTTTCCCCCTGAATTTTCTGGATATCCTTAATATTTTGAGTGACTTCTAAAACACCAAGGAAATCTCCGCTTTCATTACGAACTGGAAAATAGCGGATGTAAACAAACATACCTTGCATTTGAATCCAGAAATCTGCACTTTGACGTCGATTATTTTTGAAATCATCTACAATTGTAGTGACTACATGTACGCTATCAGGTGGATGACAGAATTGTACTTTACGACCGATAATGGCAGGAGTTCTAGCAAAAATTCGTTCCTTGCTGGCCGAAAAGTAGCGGACAATATCATCTTTATCAACAAAGGTAATATCGAAGGGTAACGTTTTTATTAGGCAGTTTAATTGCTCTAGTGTAAGGACCCCTGTATCTAGTTTGATAAAGTCCTTATTATCCGTCGTTGCTTCTGGTAAAGATGCATTCATGGATGCTTTCCAGCCTTTTACCGGTGTAACGAGAGCGTAGCCAATTTCATCGCTCTGGTCATACACTTCCTGCCATTCGTCAGGGGATAAGGTTTCTAGGCACATAGGAAATAAGATATTATCTTCTTTATAAAATAGTTCTTCTATAGTATGGAGGGTAGGAAGAACAAGGTCGGCAATTTGTCTCGTTAATGTTTCAGTGGTTTGCGGTTCTGTTTCGACAAGCAGCGTACTTATCTTTTTTAAGTTACGCCTTATCTCATCATGCAATCCCCACATTACGGTTGGTGGTCCAGTGATGCCGTTTTTTTCGAGGTAGGGGAAGAGAATATTTTCTTTACGACTAAAGTGCTTTTCTATGGTTAGTAATGCCTGATGTTTTTTTTGCCATGTTTTAAGTTGGCTTACTACGTTTTTTTCTGTTGTGGTGTTTGTAATTTCGTTGACAATTTGTTCGATGGCTGTAATAACGTCGGTGAGGGCTTGGTTCTCCTCGCCGAAGGTATGGATGGGATGACCAGCATCAATGCCGGGCGCTTCTTGCTTTTCCAGGGAATCTTTAAAAACGGCTGTATGTACATCACACAGCCGTTGGATTTCTTCAGCGGGCATACCTTCTGCAATCAGTTTCTGTTCCATTTCGGAAATTTCTGTAGCCCCCACATGCTCAAGGAGCTCTTTAAATCTTTCTTTTACGTTTTCTACACTTTGCCCCGCATGAAGCTCCATAATCATTTCTTTAAGCATTTTTTGTCTGTGCTCTCGGTTATTAATAAGTTCACTCACAGTTATACCTCCTTTTATATATATAGTATGGCCCTTTTACATTTGAGAAAAACTCGGCTATTATATTATATACTGCTGGAAGATAGCAAAGGTTAACAGTTACTTATAAAAGAACCCTTCCATTCCCTAATGATCTGGTATAAAATAATTGTGTGATTTATATCGAGAGTGTTGGAGGTGCAAATATGTGCAAAAAAATTGTACTCCTTTCTTTGTTTTTGGCGTTGACAGTTTTTATAAGCGTGGGTTGTAGCGGCAACAACACGATGCCAGAACCACAGGTAATGAAAAGTAATGGTGGTGGCAGCGAGAATGGGGACGTAGAGTCAGAACCACCAACAGTGGAAGAGGAGTTAGCTGCATGGGTAGAAAATTCTAAGGACATCTTTTTAGCCCAGAGTCGAGAACTAGATGGTAAACAGTATGTCCTAGTTACATATGGGGAAAAAGAGTCCGATGGATATACGGTCACCTTGACGGGGACAGAGCGCACGGATGAATTTTTACAGGTGAATGTTCATTTTGCTAAGCCTGTGGCAGAACAAACGGTTACTGATGTGAAGGACTATCCATTTTTATTGGAAGAAGTAGAGAAGACGGACCTTCCCATTATATTTGTTGCTACTGGCGCGGAAAAGTATGTCCCCCACGTAGAAGGAGTCACATATTTGCAACCCATTGTTGCGGGTTCAGCTGAAATTAAGGTTTTTTCACCAGACCCCACGAAGCGGGTGGGAAAGCAATTTCTTGTAGAAGGCGTTGCCAACGTCCATGAAGGCAACTACCGGTATAAGTTGACTGATCGGGAAGGTAAGGTGCTCGTCTTGGGATATAATACGGCCGGCATGGGTGATTGGGAGCCCTTTTCAATAAAACTGGAGATTGATGAGAAGGTTCGCGTATCAGAAGATGTTACACTAGAGCTCTTTACCGATGGTGCAAAAGATGCCACTGTACAAGATCGGGTAAAGATAAATTTGCAGGTACAAGAGTAGGTACCGCGGTATTCCATTTGCCGCCACATCATATTTAGTTAGAAGAAGGCACATTGTGTAAGGGGAACAAAATAACTCTTGTTGGCATATTTTCCATATAATTTGAGCAATAAAGTGCACATAAGCTTTCAAGAGGTGAAAAATTGCATTCATTATGCGCTAAAGGATGAATTACCAATTGACATAGAAGAAAAATTCAGATTATAATTGAATACACACAAGATAGGATTGGGGGATTTTATCTTGATGATTTTTTATATGGGACTAGCTTTACCAAATGAGGAAAATATGGAGGGGAAAAGATGAGAAAGAAACTTTGGATTACCATGCTTGTGCTCGCCATGATTTTTGCTGTGGCATTAACGGGCTGCGGTGGTGGACAAGAAGAATCGGATGAAATTGTTATTGGGGCTGTTTTTGGAATGACTGGGGATATTGCTACGTTTGGGCAATCTTCTAAGGAAGCCATTGAGATGAGAGTGAAAGAGGTTAATGAATCTGGGGGAGTTTTGGGTCGCCAGGTAAGAGTTGTCTTTGAAGATAACAAGAGTTTGGCTACTGAAACTGCTTTGGCCGTTGAAAAACTAATTGAACAGGATGAGGTTGTCGCTATCATTGGTGCCATCGCCAGTACGAATACATTAGCTGGCGCTCCCATTGCACAGGATGCTGGAGTTCCTATGATTTCTGGAACCTCCACAGCGGAATCCGTAACTGAAGTTGGCGATTACATTTTCCGTGCTTGCTTTATTGATCCATTCCAAGGTCGCGTAGCAGCACAGTTCGCCCTACAAAACCTAGAAGCAAAAACAGCCGCTGTCCTCACAGATGTGGGAAGTGACTACAGCATGGGTCTTCGTGATGTTTTTGTTGAAAACTTCACCGCTGGTGGTGGAAAAGTTGTACAAACATCAGAGTTTGTTGTTCAGGACACAGACTTTAACGCAGTCCTTACTAATGTTAAAGCACAAAATCCTGACGTTGTTTATGTACCTGCTTACTATAATTCTGTGGGTCTGATTCTTGCTCAGGCTGCAGATCTTGGTATTGATGCTACGTTTATTGGTACTGATGGCTGGGATTCCCCCACACTTTTTGAACTAGCTGGAGATGCAGCAAACGGCCATTTCTTTACAAACCATTATTCTCCTGATGCCGATGTACCTGAAGTTCAAGACTTTATTGCAGCATACGGTGCAGCCTATAATGGCAAGACTCCCGATGCTCTAGCCGCGCTTGGTTATGACGCATTTAACATGACGCTTGATGCAATTACACGTGCAGGTAGCACTGATGGTGAAGCCATTCGTGATGCACTTGCAGAAACAGCAGGTTTTGTAGGTGTCTGCGGTACAATCACCATGGATGAAAAACGCAACCCAATTAAATCAGCTGTGATGATTGAGATTAAAGATCAAAAACAAGTTTACAACGCTACTGTTAGTCCGGAGTAAATATCCTGGTTTGGAGAGGGAGTCAAATCCCTCTCTAAACCTTATTATTTTCAAGGAGTGAATAAGACGTGGGAGTTTTAGAACAGGTTATACAACAATTAATTAACGGGATCTCCCTCGGCAGCGTATACGCTCTAATTGCTTTGGGTTATACCATGGTCTATGGTATCATTAAACTTATTAATTTCGCCCACGGTGAAATTTTTATGATTGGATCTTTCGTAGGATACTTTTTTAATACATCGTTTGATCTTAGTTCGAAAATCACGGCGCGCTGGCCTGCCATGGAAGGAACATTTTCAGTTTATTTTATTGATATTATTGCTACAATTGGTGTTGCCATGATTGTCTGTGCTACTTTGGGTATGGTCGTTGAGCGCCTTGCTTATAAACCACTGCGTGGAGCGCATCGTGTTGCTGCTCTGATGACTGCAGTTGGTGTGTCTTTATTTTTTCAGAATTTAGCTATTTACTGGATCGGGGCTGAGCCTAAAGGGTACCCGCGTCTTTTACCTTCACAGAACTATAATTTTCTTGGTGCTACCATCTCAAACAGGCAAATCATGATTGTAGGTTCTACGATTCTCTTGATGGTTCTGCTTCAATATATTGTTCACAAAACGAAAATGGGAAAGGCAATGCGTGCTGTATCGTTAGACAAAGATGCTGCGCGTCTTATGGGTATTAATGTTGATGCAACGATCTCATTTACGTTTGCCATTGGTTCGGCCTTGGCAGCAGCAGGTGGAATTCTTTATAGTTCCACGTATGGTCGTGTGGAGCCTTTATTAGGACTTTTACCTGGACTTAAGGCGTTTGTTTCTGCTGTCCTTGGTGGAATCGGAATCATTCCCGGCGCTGCTCTTGGAGGTCTCATTTTGGGTATTAGTGAAGCTGGAGTTAGTGCCCTTGGTTATTCTACTATCCGCGATGCGGTTGCGTTTGCGATTCTCATCGTCATTCTGCTGATTAAGCCGACAGGCATTTTGGGCAAGAACGTACGGGAGAAGGTGTAGCCCATGCTGAAAAAACAACCTTGGCTCAAACAGGTGTTATTAATCTTGGCAGCAGTGCTTATTGGTACGGGAGTTCAGGTACTGATTTCAGGTAAACTTATTTCTGGGTATCAGAATATTGTTATTTTATATATCTGTATTTATATTATAGCCGCTGTTAGTCTCAATCTGGTCGTCGGTATTACAGGGCAGTTTTCTCTTGGCCACGCGGGTTTTATGGCCC
>JANKMV010000198.1 GCA_024650095.1 Bacillota bacterium
CCGGAGTCACGACCTGCAAGAGAGGGCGCTGTGGACTCCATTGTGGATATTGTGGGGGCGGCGGCAGCGTTTGCAGATCTCGCAGCAGATAAGATATACGCCTCGGCGCTACATACAGGATGCGGTACTGTCCGCTGTGCCCATGGAGAACTACCGGTACCCGCTCCAGCCACGCTAGAAGTACTGGCGGGTGCACCCATTTATGCGCGAGGAATAGAAGGCGAACTGCTAACGCCGACCGGGGCCGCCATTCTTGCCACTGTGGCCGAATTTAGCTCTCTACCAACCATGACTGTTCAACGGACTGGCTACGGCGCCGGGCAAAAAGATTTACCCATTGCCAACGTGCTCCGTGTCATTGTGGGCGAAACAGATACCCAGTCAGATTATCATCGCGGTACAGTTACAGTGTTGGAAACGACTATTGACGATATGAACCCTGAATTCTATGGCCATGTGATGGAACAGCTCCTCAAAGCAGGAGCCGTGGATGTCACCATGGCACCCATTCACATGAAAAAGAACCGACCGGGCATCCTCCTCACAGTACTTGTCCATGCCCCACATGAGGAAGCTGTGGTGACAACTCTCTTTAACGAAACAACCACGCTTGGCATGAGACGCACCACGGCAGAAAAACTGATGCTAGCGCGGCGTCAGCAAACAGTGGAAACTCACTATGGTCCTGTGCGCATCAAAATCGGAGAAATGGACAGCGATGTACGAAATGCTTCACCTGAATATGAGGATTGTGCAAGTTTAGCACGTCAACATAATGTACCCATTAAAACCATCTATATGATGGCCCTCACTGCATATACAAAAACAATAACTACATAAAGAGAAAGATTAGGTTAACGTACGGGGAGGATACATTCAAACCATGTTTATCTATAGAATCAATGAAAGTCTAACCTTACAAGTTTTACAACTGCACCATGCCAAAGAATTATATACCCTGGTGCAAAGATCGGCTGTACACTTGCGACAGTGGTTACCGTGGGTTGATACAACCGAGTGCGTCTCAGATATTGAAGTGTTCATCAAAGCAAGCCAAAAACAGTTTGCCAACAATTACGGTTTCCAAGCTGGTATTTGGCATGAAGAAGAGCTCATAGGCGTGATTGGCTTCCACCGCATTAACTGGCACGACCGCGCCACTTGCATTGGCTATTGGTTGGCGGAAGAATATCAGGGCAATGGCGTGATGACAAAAGCATGTTGCGCACTGATTGATTATGCATTAGGGCCATTGGCATTAAATCGCGTGGAAATCCGGACGGCGGTGGAAAACAAACGCAGCCGGGCAATCCCAGAACGGTTAGGCTTCACCCAAGAGGGGTGCATCCGCGACGCACAATGGCTATATGATCACTACGTAGACCACGTCGTCTACAGCATCCTTGCCAAAGAGTGGCCAAGCCAAGGAGCTCCACACAAAATAACGCCAAAATATGAACCAAGATATAATCCCCAAATGTAGGGCAAACAGACACGCAAACAAACATTGCGCCCCAAGTGTAGGGAACGGTCAAGACCGTTCCGCCTATTGACATGATCATTTATGCCTTCACAATGATCATAATCATACACCAAATTCTGATAGCAACCCAAGAAAGGAAACGGTACGCACAGGTGCATACCGTTTCCTTTTCATTTTCTATAGATTCACGGGACTCACTACAAAAAACATATGTCGGGATGCGTATTGTGCGTCCAGCAAAATCGGTTTTCTCACCAGCTCGGAACGGTCAAGACCGTTCCCTACAAAAAAGAATAAGATCTACAGAACAATATACGCCGGGGCGCGCATTGTGCGTCCAGCAAAATCGGTTTTCTCATCAACTCGGAACGGTCAAGACCGTTCCCTACAAAAAAGAATAAAACATGGCCACAATAACCATATACAGGATTTTCAAACACAAGAAGAACCAAAGACGGCAAATATGGCATTCCCAAACGTAAGGGGCTGTAACGATACTTTGTAAAAAGTATCGTTACAGCCCCTTAGACCTTTCGTACTTATGCAAGCAAATCTGCTAGCTTCTCTGCTTCAACCTGCCATGAGCGAATAAAATATAAGCTTTCTTCTAGCTTTATAGGATCCTTGATGTATCCTTTGGATAAATCCTGTAGATGAGCATAATAGTGTGCTAATTTACCCACGGCCAGCTGTTGTTTTTGCACCGCTGTAAAGTCGTCGCTAGCCAACGATTGCTCTAGGTGAGCCAGGGCATCCAACCACTGCTCCACTGGCATGCCTGCATGTTTCTTAAAATCCCTCAACATCCATTGCCGCTCAAAGATGGAACGCTGTTGCCAGCCGTCAGACTGTTCACATAAGGTGGCCCGAACCTGGCGGCAGAGCTGCAGAGCTTGCTGACTATTTTCCACAGTAAAGGATTGGTCACCATCTTGTACCGCTGTTTCCTCAAAGGGAATGGCAGCCGCGAGTAAAGCTTGCTTGACGCCGATTTCTTGGCCCCGAAATTGCTGGGCCAACACCACCGCGGCGGCAAAACCTGCACCGGCCGCTTCCACAGATAGTTGATGATCCTTTGTCAGAGCGTCCATTTCTGCCATGGTTTTACCATAAAAATCGGCCAGTTGTCGCACGCCCGCCACGGCTGTAGAAGTGGGCACCATGCCCGGACCTATAGTAAACGAACTCACATTGGTTTCTTCCAGTTCTGCATCGAGAGTGCGTGACAAATGTTGTTGCGCCGCCTTTAGCGTCTCATATGCTCCCATATAGGCTAACCCTTCTGAACCAACGCAAACAAAAACGCCATATCCACGCTGTATCATGGCGGGTAAAAATTCCTTTGCTAACAGTACAGGTCCGCGTAAATTAACCCGGTAACTGGCATCCCACGTGGCAATGGGTACCGTGTTCACGGCACCTAAAGGTGCAGTGGTGGCATTGTTGATAACGATATCAATCTGGCCCCACATCTTTTGTACCTTAGCCGCCATCCGCTTCACGCTACGTTCATCACCCACGTCTGTCCTCATGAATATAGCAGAATCACTGCCGAACTCTCCGTTTATCTGGACTGCTGCTGCTTCCCCCGCAAGGCTAACTTCAGCCACAACGACTCGAGCCCCCAACCAAACCAACGCACGGGCTGCTTCAAAACCAATACCTCCGCCCGCTCCCGTCACAACGGCAACTTGGCCTGATAATGATGTTCTTGTCAGATTACCCGTGGCAATTAAGGGTAGTTTCGTCATGCTTTTTCTCCTTTTTACAAACGTTGTAGTCACTTACGTAAAATCTACTGCCAAGAATCCCACACCTTGGGGTTATACCCTACAGTGGCCTGCTTGCCGTTGCGGACAATGGGCGTTTGGTAGAGGCCAGGATGATGTAAGAGCAGTTCCTCCCGCATGCTAGCGCTAAGAATACGATCTAGATTTAATGTTTTATACTCTTTAGATTTACTATTAATAAGGCTATGTAGTCCCACTGCTGCTTTAACACTATTTAGTTCACCTTTACTCAAGCTTTTGATCGAAAGATCGATAAACTGAAAGTTGACCCTTCTTTCCTTAAAATATCGTTGGGCTTTTTTGGTGTCAAAACATTTTTTCACGCCGAAAATTTGTATAGCCATGATAAACACTCCATTATACTATGATCGTTTACACTAGAAGCGTCGCTTTACTCGCACTTCTTGATTGTAAGTTTGTAATGATAACCATCCACAGTGACATCAAACACTTCTCCTGCTGGTGGTGCTGTCACTATGGCCGGTGACGTCTCCAGCTTACGCAGCGTCTCTTCCATCGTTGTGAGGGCTGTTCGTGCCGTGTCAAAGTCCACCGCCTCAAAAGAAACCGTATCTCCCGCTTTTAACTGCGCCACTAAGGGCAGATCTGCAGAGATCACAACTGCAATTTTAGGATAGCCTCCGGTGGTGCCTCGTTCAGCCAGCATCATAATGGGCTGGCCATGACCAGGCACTTGGATCGCCCCATCCGGCATCCCGTCTGAAATAATTTCGGGGCTACCACGAAATGTCAGCGTTTCACCCACCAAGCGTAGACCCATACGGTCCGCTTCGGGCGTCACTTTGTAGGGTGTTTCTAAAAATTTCGTAATAGAAATGGCAGTAAAATGGTCTGTTTGCGGGCCCAGCATTACGCGGATGGTTTGTGTGGAAGGATAAAGTGGGATGTCTTGTTGTGCATAATGGTGCATACTCGCTTGTAATGGGTCAGGCTGCTCATGACCTAGGGAGAGTTTGTCGCCAACCGCCAGTTTCCGCCCCTTATACCCACCAAGTCCTCCGCGTACATAGGTAGAGCGACTTCCCATCAGTAACGGAACATCAATCCCCCCCGCCACTGCCAGATAGGTACGGCAACCTGCGGTGACTGTCCCCATGTCCAACTCCTGCCCCGCCCGCACCCACAAACTTTGCCACATGGGCACAGGTTGATCATCTAGACGAATAACACTGGGTGCGCCCGTGAGGGCAATTAATGTGTCTTCTGTAAAGCGCAAACGGGGACCCATAAAAGTTGCCTCCACCGCTGCAAAATCTTGGCGATTACCCACTAAAAGGTTGCCAGCACGAAATGAAAAAGTATCTGCCGCACCTGCCACTGGCAGGCCAAACGCCTGCCAATCTGGGCGCCCTAAATCTTGTATCGTAGTAAGCAGGCCTGCTGTCACAACTTCAATTACCGCCATCCGACAGCACCTCCTTAACCGGCACATATTTGCCTTGCTGACATACGTCTTTAATAGAGCTGAATTCTTCCTCATCTATAGCGACAAAACGCAAGAAATCGCCTGCAGATAACAAAAACGGGGTATCAGCTCGTGGAGAAAACAGTTGCAGTGGTGTCTTGCCGATTAAGCGCCACCCACCAGGGCTATCAATTGGG
>JANKMV010000199.1 GCA_024650095.1 Bacillota bacterium
CTCATGAGGCCAGATATAGTTAATGAGGCCGTCAAACATCCAGACATCATATTCCCAGTCTTTACAAACGGCACCTTACTTCATGATGAGTATCTTCGTACTTTTGCTACGTACCGTAACCTAGTGCCCATTTTGAGTATTGAAGGTAGTGAAAAGATAACGGACGAAAGACGCGGTCAGGGGATGTATCACCAACTCCTTGCCGTAATGCAAGAGTTAGATAGTAGAGGCATACTATACGGCGTGTCCATCACAGTTACAAAGGAAAACATAATCGATGTTGCCTCTGACGTTTTCTTAGCCCAACTCCATCAGCGTGGCTGTAAGGTTGTAATCTATGTAGAGTATGTACCCGTAGATGATGCCACAGAAGCAGTAACGCCAACTGATGAAGACCGCCACTACTTAGACACCAGAATTAATGAACTGAGGAGCCACGACGCGGGTATGATCTTCATCTCCTTTCCAGGGGATGAAAAGGCATCCGGTGGTTGCCTTGCTGCGGGACGCGGATTCTTTCATATCAATATGCATGGTGGAGCTGAACCTTGCCCCTTTTCTCCGTATTCAGATACCAGTCTGAAGGAGAATAGTCTGAAGGAAGCCCTTCATTCGCCGCTTTTTTTACGGCTGGCAGAGGAAGGACTATTGACTCAGGATCATGATGGTGGTTGCGTCTTGTTTGAGCAAGAAGCCATCGTAAAACAGCTGAGCTCGGGGAGAAAGATATAAAGGCAACATGCAGGTTCTTCTTTTACTATTTTCTGAAATTTCTGCAGGTATTACACAATAAATAGCGAAATATGTCTCATATGTAAAGGAAAAACTGTTTGCAATTAGCTAGACAGAAAACAAAAAACATAACTTGGAGGTTTAAATCATGTCGAATGAAGCATTTAATCTTGACGCCTATTTTAAGAGAATTAAGTATGAAGGACCCACGGATGTATCCTTTGAGACACTTAAGGCACTCCATACCGCTCACACACTGAATATACCCTTTGAAAATCTTGATGTTTACCTGAGAAAACCCATCCTCATCGACTGTGAAACGTTGTTCAACAAACTTGTCACCAATAAAAGAGGTGGTTACTGTTTTGAAATGAATGGCTTATTTTCGTGTGTACTCGAGGCCATGGGCTTTAACGTCAAAACCTTGCTGACAAAAGGGCGTAGGAGAGACGGACGAGATTTTGCTGCACGGACTCATCAAGTATTACTTGTTGAAATTGATGGACAAAAATATCTCGCCGATGTTGGTTTTGGTAACAACGGTCTTACCTCTCCAATATTGTTGGAAACAGACCTAGAGCAACAACAATTGACTCATACCTTTCGCCTAGTTTCAGATCCTGATCATAGCTATAGGCTGCAATACAAAGTGGACGGTGAGTACACACCCTTGTTTGCTTTCACTCTCGACGCTTGTACCTTGGCAGATTGTCAAATGTCCAATCATTATACAGCAACCTATCCTGAATCACTTTTTAGAAAAATCAGGATGTGCACCATGCCTACCCTTGAAGGGCGTGTAACACTAAATGAAATGACTTTTAAAATCCTTGCCAATGGTGAGCTAACGGAAACCCTTTTAGCCAACGAAGAAGAATATAAACAAGTCCTCAAACAGTATTTTAACCTTGATCTAGATACCATCCAGCTGGAGAATGCTCCCACTGAAGAATAGCCAATATGCGTAATGAAAATACCTCCATCTATAGGCCTTGGCCTAGATATGGAGGTGTTTTGCGCTCATGGCTTATGACCAGTCCTTACAAACGTCAACCCAGGCAGTATAGTTTGAATGTTTTTCAATTTCTTCAATGGATAGTTCAATTGTACTATTGCTACTGCCACAAGCGGGGAATACTGTTTGAAATCGCTTTAGAGACTCATCAAGGTAAACAGTAACACCATCACTAATGACAAAAGGACAGACGCCACCCACAGCATGTCCTGTTAAAGCAATCACCTCAGCAGGTGTTAGCATTTTAGCTTTCTTGGCAAAGTGCGCTTTATATTTTCGATTGTCAATTTTAGCATCACCCGCCACTACGATTAAAATAGCTTCTTCAGTTAGCATAAACGACAGTGTTTTTGCTATGCGTTTCGGTTCACACCCCAGGGCCTGCGCAGCTAACTCAACCGTTGCACTGGAAACATCAAACTCACGTATTTTGTCTGCCATGTCCCATTGCCTAAAATAAGCTTTTACTTTTTCTAATGCCATCGCGATACCTCCATCACTAGCCACATTGAATTTCGTATCTATAATACTACTACAGATAGGCTCTAAAAACCTTGTTTTACAGGACATTTATGTTGATACGTACGCAATTAAACAATTGATGTAGGAACTGGCTTTCTGATATAATTTAATTGAACACAATTCTTACATAATAATGTTAATTACAACGTAGCAGTAGGAGGGAATATGAACAATAAAGAAAAAGTTTTACTCATCTTAATTGCTGTCATCATTTTAATTAGCTGGTCTAATCTACAATCTTCACGAGAACTGGAAAACAGAATAAGTCAAATCCAAAACGAGATGTATTCCTTACGCTCTTCAATAACGCATGAAGTTGGAACTGTTTCCGGCGTTGTGCGTCAAATTCAAGAAGAAGCTCGCTGGTGGTCTCCGGGGCAAACAGAGATACTAAACGCGGGCAAAGACGAAGCACAAGTTAAAATTGATTGGTACGTAAAAGAATATCAGGAAAATAGCTTGGTTACTTTTAATTACAGGAACGTAAGAGAAAAAGATTTTATTTCCCTTGATGCAGACAAAGGTAGTGATGGCTATTTTTTTACAGTCTTGTCCATAGAAATGATAAAAGCGCCTCTGTGGGAGCTTTCAATAAGCCATTCTAGTAACAGTTATAACCATTCATATCCAATGGAAGAAATTGAAGAATTTAAAGAGGTAAAACCTGCCGACGTAAACGAATATGAATACTACATTTCAGTGACAAAGGATGGTACCACGCGCACAGGCGAAGTTAGACGCTTATACTTACACGAACTTAGTTACAGTTTATTTAACCCCCTTTACGGTCACGTGAGTATTGACAAAGGAAGACCTACCTTTGTCAATCTAGTAGAGGGTAGAGCTCATGAAAACGTCTATTATAGGATCAAAGAAGCCTATGTAGAAGCTCGTACCGGAACCAGTATTATAAAAAAGTGGCCACTAGCAAAGGATAGTAATACTGAAGCACCTCATTACGGATACACTGAAACAATGTACAGTGCAACAATCGAAACAGAAACGGATTATGATTCTTTCTACATAGTTGTAAAATACAATGATGCCATCACCGTGGAAAAGAGAATAAGGTAATCCTGGGCATTACTCGCCTAGCCACTATCTCCAGCTATCAAACAGAGGCCACACACGGCCTCTGTTTTCTTTAACGTAGACTGCCACAAGTACAACACAAGATAACCAAACTCCGGCGTTGAACCACGCTTCTTATAATGATCAAAAACCTTATGCAGCATACGCGTCAAAGAGATACATATACATATAAGCTTGAATAGCAATTTACAAATTGAAGAAACTAGCAATAATAACGTAAAGGAGAAAAAATATGACAGATTTCGTTGCAGGTATTATGGAGAAAGTGCAAAGCTTGACGGAAGTAGGCAAATCTCCCAAAGATATGCAAAAATTAATTAATGTAAGCGAAGTCTTCTATGTGTGGGATATCATGGTTATGAAATTTGACATTCTAACGACTGTTATGATCATGGAAAACTTTATTAAAGATAACGATTTAAAGCTTATCTCAACGCAAGTAAAAAAAGGGCTGATAACAGGTATTGAAGATATGGAACAAATTATGCAAGACCACAGTATCCCATTCCCAGCGAGACCTCCCGTCAGTAATCACAGTACTGCCATCCTGGAGGATATTACTGACGAATTTATATATCAGAATTTTTTTGAAGGCGTTCAATCTTTTTTCCCCGTTCTTGCCAGTGGATTTATGAATAGCACTTCGCCTAAAGTTAGAAAGGTTATAAAAAACCACTTACTCGTTACCATTGAACTGCAAGAGGTAATAGTCGAGTACGGTAAGTTGAAAGGCTTTTTAAATCCCCCACCTGTGTACAGAACATAGCTGTTCCTACTAAAATAAAGATGAGGTAATATAATGGAAACAATAACACAAATACAAAAAATAAAGGAAACGGGAATGTCAACCAAAGAAAAACAGAGTGATATCAACGTTAGTGAGGTCTTTCATCTTTGGAGTCACTTGATACAGCGATATAATATGATTCACACTTCAAACGTCATGGGTGCGTTCGCACAAGATGATGAGTTAAAGCTAATTATTAGCATTGGACATAAGACACTCAATGAAAATGTTAAACTTCTGGAACAAAAAATGGAAGAATACGCTATCCCTATGCCAATTAGGCCTCCGAAACTAGCGCAAACCACAACAGTTATGGAGCAAATGACAGATCGCTATATTTTTAGACGAATACTGAGGGGAATCCAATCTGTACTACCAACTCATACAATGGCTTTTATCCACAGTACTTCTCCCAAAATAAGAGAACTTTTTATGTCATTCCTGATTGAAGAGATGAAGATATATGATAGATTCATGGAATACGGCAAACTAAAAGGATATGATTATATGCCGCCCGTCTATAAACCCTGATCTGCTAACACAGTGGAAAGATGCAATCATCAATGCCCTATATCCCGCAAAAGGATATAGGGCGTTTGCTATTTCCAATTGATATGACTATCATGACTGACTGGTTGCACAGAGCTACCCAACTATCTGCTATAAAAAACTGGAAACTAAGGGTGGAGAAGGATATATAGGAGTTTTGGAG
>JANKMV010000019.1 GCA_024650095.1 Bacillota bacterium
CATTGCAGTTGTTCTCGTACTGTTATTTGCTATAATAGTTTTTTCCATATACAGATACTTCTTCTTGAATCCAACGGTTGACTTCTTTTGTAACTGGATCGTTATGTCTACCCAAAACACCGCCGCCAAAAGCATATCCACCACCTGGGGCATAGCTATCAATGCTATCCCTAACTGTCTGCCGAACCGCTTCTTCGTCGACGATGGGCCATGTTTTAGGCATTACCCAGTCCCATCCGCCAGAAATAACGAGCTTATTCGCATATTTCTCTTTAACAGCAAGTAGGTCATTTGTCGTTTGGCTGGGATCGGTAAAGACAACACCAAAATCGAGCATGTCATCTATGAAATCTTCACAGCGGCCGCAATTATGAAACTGAATGGGAATGCCTCTATCGTTTGCTGGTTGTGCCAGTTTTACATAGACAGGCTTTAAAATATCACGATACATTTTTAGAGACACAAAGGGATTCATCTTTGCTGCAGTATCATCTAGCATGTAGTAAATATCAGGTTTATAATGATCTAGTGTTTTTTCAATAATAGGAACATAGAAATCAGCCATAAAATGTAGCAATTCTTTGACGGCTTCAGGCTCTTCATACATTGCACATAGCCCTTCTGTGAAGCCCATAAATGCCATTAACTGTTGAAATGGCATGAAGCCACCACCCGCCATCACGGCGGTCTTATTACGATCAATTTCTGCCTTCTCATAATCTTTCTCTGCCATAGCCTCCCAGTCAATTCTTTCTGGCATTTTGGGGGCCTTAATAATATCATGCCACTTTGTAATGTCAGTAAGCATAAAATCGTTGGGTTTAGGAATGGATGCAAAACCGGTTTCTTCGTTTGCCACATATGTAACGCCCCATGGATCTGTCCCACCCTCTGGGCTCATATGGGAACTTTCAAATAATCGTGCCCCGATCATTGCTGTACACTTGTCTTCTGTAAAGGTAGGCATACCCATATTAAAAAAAGGTATGCTTTCTGGAAGTTCACCCTTTGCCAAACACAAATAGTTTTCTTTTGCTGTCATTTTACCCATAATAATAATTCTCCTTTAGCCTTTTTATTGTTACCAGCGCTAGCATATGAAGCGCGTCTCAAGGTTGTATGGTTTTTAGTAATCTCTTTCTTAAGTTCAACAATTATTTATGTTGTCCTTTAATTTTGAATATTCTGTTATTATTATTCGTAGATTTAACTTGGTACGTCCACGGACAATCTAATCTTATAATGGGAGAGCAAATCATTTGGTTTACTCTTTTTAATCTACTCAATTATAGGGGAATAAAGGGAATATATAGTAAAATAGAGAAGGATATATGCAGCCGTATAAGGTAAGAAAACGGGACGGTTTTTGCAAGGGGCCGACAGAGAGAGGTGAATTTGCGAATATGATTAGTACAGTGAAGGGCGAAGATATGTACCTATGGAAAAGTACTGTGATCGGGAATCTAATGTAAAATTCAATCAAGCGTTACGCTTCTTTTAAATATTGATATGAGCACAGAACTGTAAAGATACCAAGCTTTGTCGATTGTATTTACCCTAACGTAACTTTACATCTAGCAAAAAAGAGCTTAACTACTAAAAAATACAATAGGGGGTCTTTTAAGTTGGATAACGTAAAAAAGCTATATGATGAACGATTTTTGAGAGTATTAAATGCGGTAGAGCGAAATATCCCCGATCGAGTGCCTGTGATGCCGATGTTGGAAGAGTGGGTCATACATAATGCGAAGATAAGCTTAAAGGAAGCATTTTATGAAAGTGCTGACACTAACTTTGAAGCGTACAAGAAGACCTTTTCACAAATTTATGTTGATGCACAGTGGGGCAATATGAACATCTTGCCACTTAAAGTAATGAATAACTTTGGCGAGGGTTTATATGTATTAACGGATGATAGTTTGCAAATTAAAGGTAGCGCTGGAAATCTCATGAACGCTGACGAATATGATCAGTTGATTAAAGATCCGCTTTCATTCATTACGAATACCTTGCTTCCGAGAAAATTTCCTATCTTACATGGAAATAAAGAAGAAGTAGAAAAGCTCATTGTAAAGGCCTTGGGTGAGTGGAGTGCCTTTAATGCACATAATGCGTCTGTAACTAAACGGGTCGCCGAGGAATTAGGTGTGCCATTTATGTCAAGGGGTGGTGTTTTTGTCACGCCTGATATCATGATGGATTATTTTCGTGATTTTGTTGGCACTATGGGAGATATAAAAAGAATACCTGAAAAGTTTTATGCAGCTTGTGAATCGTTGTTTGATTACACTATTCGTATGTTGACTGCTACATATTCAACACCGGAGGATAACCATTGGGTATTTACGCCACTTCATCTTCCCACCTACCTGAATCCAAAAGAATTTGAGAAATATTACTTCCCATTTCTCTCTAAGCTAGTCGATGAAGTATGTGTAAAGCGTGGCTATCATCAAATGCTTTTCATGGAAAACCTGTGGGAGCCGTACTATGATATATTGTTAGATCTTCCTCAAACAAATAAACTGGTAGGTTTAATAGAGAAAGGCGATTTAAAGAAGGCAAAAGATAAGCTTGGTCATAAAATGTGTCTTATGGGCGGTATGAGTGTAAATTTATTGAGAAGTGGAACTGTATCGCAATGTATTGATGAAGCAAAAAGATGTTTGGATGAATTAGCTCCAGGAGGCGGATATATTTTTTCAACTGATTCGGTTGTGATGGCACATAGGGATGCAAAAGCTGAAAACCTTATTGCAGTATGTGATTATGTACGTGATCACGGTAGCTATTAAAAAATGAGGATAGAGGGTGAGATAAGTGGAAAATGAGTTGACAGATGTATTAGAAAAGATAAAAAGTGAATATTTTAAGGAACTACCCACCGAAACTCGCGATTCAATAATGGAAAGATTTGTCTATTTATTACTGACAAAATAGAAGCGATTATCATAAAAGGTAAAATAACTTGTAGAAGATCTTCTAGAAGAACGAGAAGATCTTCTTTTGTATTTTTATATTGCTTTAACTTAGTAGTTGCTACTGTAATCAGTCACTATCAAAATACGCCGTTCTTTAAATGTAACACTTTGTTAATTGCTATCATATTATGGTTTGTTTTATAATGGAGAAAATTGAATTGGCAGAACATTCTATAACTAATTCTTTATATTTGCTATAGACAAATAAGTACACATGTGCTAAAATTGACACAAGTAAGTTAATAAGTACATGTATATACAGGTAATTGTGAGTTGCGCTACCTTATCAGATGCTGCCACCCTCGACAATGGGGTCAAGCGGATGCTGAAAACGGAAAATATTCTGATGAATAGCGAAATATAGAATTGGATACAATTATGAGAGTAATCTACTAAAAGGAGGGACAAAAGCATGGCAACGTATGCTTATAATCTTAATGAAGTTCGCGAAGGTTTACTACGTGACTACATGTTAGCTTCAGGTGAAAATAAAGTTGAAATTCTCACTAAAATTATGGAACTAGATGATGAAATTGAAAGCGCAAATAACTAATATACAAAGGAAAGGCTAATCTCGACATAACGCGAGGTTAGCCTTTTTTTCGTACTGTGTGATAGGTGGGTAAGTTACATAGCGCGATTTGTTATAGCTAGCTGTAGGAATGAGTATGCTAAATAAAATGAGTATGAAAGGGGCAGCAAGCATGAAGCAAGTTGATGTAGCCATTATTGGATGTGGTCCTGCTGGGTTATCGGCAGCCATAAATGTGAAGGCGCGTAATCGCGCGCTTCTATTGATTGGACCCAAGCTATGCAGTCCATCACTACATAAGGCACATAAAATTAATAACTATTTAGGGTTAGATAATTACTCTGGTGAAGCGATGCGCCAACAGTTTTTAAAACATGTGCGAGACGATGGGATTGAAATTACGCAGGTGAGTGTTGCGGGTATTTACCCCATGGGTGATATTTTTCAATTGCAAATACGTGATAGTTTTGTAGAAGCGAAAGCGGTTATTATTACCACAGGAGTATCTGGAGGGAAACAGTTGCCGGGTGAAGACGAGTTTATTGGCAAGGGAGTTTCCTATTGTGGTACGTGTGATGCTATGTTTTATCAAGATAAGATTATTGCGGTTAGCAGTGATGGTACAGAGTATGAGGATGAAGTGGAGTTTTTAGCGGAAGTGGTGGAGAAGATTTATTATCTACCCAATTATGAGGTAACGGCGACCCTGCCGGCCAATGTTGAAATAATTAAAAGCAAAATCCAAAAGTTTACAGGATCAGCACGCCTTGAGGTGGTGGAATTAGAAAATGGGCAAGAGCTACAGGTGGATGGAGCATTTCTCCTCAAGGAGCAACTGCCGCTGGCACAGCTTATAACGGGGTTAGAGTTGGCAGATAAACATATTAAGGTGGATGAAAATATGTCGACAAATATTGCGGGTGTATTTGCTGCAGGCGATGTTGCCGGGCGACCCCATCAGGTAGCCAAAGCTGTAGGTCAAGGGCAAGTTGCCGCACTTAGTGCTGCCTCCTACATCGATGCTCATAAATAAAGTGCGTCAGTTTGACTACAGATTTAACTTTTCATTAAGCCAACGCACAACACCTTCTGCGATAATTATAACTACAGGCTAAATTTGCTATACTGTGACATGTGTCATGTCAAGAAAGTGGTTTATTCGTTATAATGGAAGAAATACGGTTGTGGAGGGAGAAGCTGTGGAGATAACGGTAGCAGAGTTACGCAAAGCATTTACAAAGGCGGGGTATATTACAGATGAAGAGGTACTGATTACCGTTTATTTATCCTTAAAGTTGGAGAAACCCCTTCTGATCGAAGGAGAACCCGGCGTGGGTAAAACTGAACTAGCTAAAGTACTCGCTTCTGTCTTTGAGACAGAATTAATCCGCCTACAATGCTATGAGGGTCTAGATGAGAATAAAGCGTTGTATGAATGGAATTATCAACGACAGCTATTAAAAATTCAAATATCCAAAGAAGCAGCTTGTGGGGACGATCTTGAGCAGAATTTATTTTCTCGGGAGTACCTTTTGGAGCGACCATTGTTACAAGCCATTCAATCGGATAAGAAAGTAGTTTTGCTAATCGATGAAGTGGATAAAACGGATGAGGAATTTGAAGCCTTTTTATTCGAAGTTTTATCCGACTTTCAGGTTTCTGTCCCTGAACTGGGCACACTGCAGGCGCAGCAGATTCCCATGGTCATCCTGACGAGCAATAATGAACGGGAATTATCAGATGGCTTAAAGCGACGCTGTATCTATCTCTACTTGGATTACCCCTCAGTCGAGCGTGAAGTTGCAATCATTCAGGCACGTTTGCCTGACGTAGGCGAAAAATTATCAGGTGAAATTGCACGCGCCATGGCTGTCATGCGGGCTGATCAAGAGATTCGCAAGAAGCCCTCCGTGGCGGAAACGCTAGATTGGGCACAGGCATTGTTGGCCATGGAAAAGGATCGCCTTACAGATACTATTATTGAACAAACACTAAACTTGATTTTAAAATCGAAGGCAGATCAAAAGGCGTTTGCTAAGAATATTGGGAGTGCTCGTTTGGCAGAGGCTGCACGGGCAGAAAAGTAAAGTGAAGGACTACTTAGAGGTTAATGTAGTTCGTTTTATTCATCTTCTACGTCATGCGGGCCTGCGCATTGGTAGTGGTGAAGTGATTGATGCGTTGCAAGCGCTCACCTTGGTGGGCGTTGTAGAGCGGGACGCTGTGCGGATTGCATTGAAGTCGACACTGGTGAAGCGTCCAGGGGAGCAAGCCATTTTTGAGAAAGCGTTTGCACTGTTTTTTGGTTCACCGAATAAACGGGAGGCGGAAGAGGCGCGTTATCGAAAAAAACTCGAGCAGCGCGAAGAGATGCTCGACGAAGCCAACGAGGAACTTACCTTTCAGGGACAGCCGTTGGAGTTATCGGAACAGGAAAAGTTGGTGTATGCCAATATTCCCGAGCAAGATCGACAAAAATTACGATCTTTTATTGAAAAGACTGCTGCCGGTAAGAATGTAGATCAGCATTTTCATCCCATTTTAGAAAGTGTAGTGAAGGGTTCTCTTTCGTATTGGCGTAAAAGTTTGCGTAATGAACTGGACCTTAGCAAAACGCCGCAAACGGGTGATGAACAACTGAATGCCTTGTTGGACAGTGTTGGCCGTGTGGATCGTCATGATGACGGTTCGTTGCTAGAAGAGGATATGCAAAATATTGCGGATAAGGACTTGCCCCGAGCGCGGGCGCTAATACGTAAGTTGGCACGGCAGATGGAAGTCCAAATTGCGCGGCGTTATCGGCAGAGCAATAAACATAAGCGCTTGGACGTACGCAAAAGTATCCGACATAACATGCGTTTTGGGGGTACGATGTTCCACCTGCGCTATCGTAGCCGTCGTATTCAGAAACCGAAACTATTGCTACTCTGTGATGTATCGGGCTCCATGGCAAGGTACGCGAGCTTTGCACTACAGTTCATTTATGGTATTAATAGCGTGGTGGGTAGTATTGAAAGCTTTGTTTTCGCAGAGGAATTAGAACGTGTTACTCCGTATTTCCGCGAGGGCGATGATTTTTCCACGACGATGTTAACTGTGATGAATGAGTCACAGGAATGGGGTCGGGGTACACATATCGCGCCCGTGTTACAGGCGCTGCGTCGTGAGTATGAAAACATCTTAACGGGTCAAACATATATTCTGATTGTGAGTGACACTAAAACCATGGCTGTGGACGATGCTGTGCAGGAATTGCGACAAATTAAAAGAATGGTAAAAGATGTAGTATGGCTTAACACATTGCCAGCACAGGATTGGCAAACAGCCAGATCCGTGGAGGCTTTTTCGCAGGTGGTACGCATGTATCCTTGCAATACATTGTCAGATCTAGAACAGGTGATGCGGCAAAAGATTATCAACTAATATAAGCGGGAGGGAATGAAATGAAACAGATTGCCATAGCCGGAAAGGGTGGGGTGGGAAAAACCACCTTCACAGCGCTAATGTTGCGCCACTTATTGAAAAATAAACCAGGAAAAGCAGTATTAGCTGTAGATGCAGATCCCAATGCTAACTTAAATGAAGCGCTGGGCTTAGAGGTGGAAAACACGATTTCCACTATTTTGGAAAATACAAAAATACCGAATGTTGTCCCCACAGGAATGTCCAAGGAAATGTATATTGAATTTAAATTACAGGCTGCTTTGGCGGAAACAGATAGCTATGATTTGCTGGTCATGGGTAATCCCCAGAAGGCGGGTTGTTATTGCTATCCCAATGACTTACTACGTAAACACCTAGAAACACTTCGTGCTAATTATGACTATGTGATGGTAGATAATGAAGCCGGCTTGGAACATTTAAGCCGTCGCATCATCTCTAAGGTTGATATCTTAATTGTTGTAAGCGACGCTGCTGCTCGCAGTATTCGCTCGGCCGCTCGTGTGCATGATATTGCTAAGGGTGTGGGTTTAGACATTAAGGAGATGTATTTAGTGGTTACCAAGGTGACTACGGGTAATGAAATTGAACAGTTGCAAGGAGAGATTGATAAAACGGGTTTACAATTAATTGGCACCATCCCCCTAGATCCTCTTGTCTCAGATTATGATGTCCGAGGGGAAGCGCTAATCAACTTACCTGATGATGCACCATCTGTGGAAGCGGTTGACGCGATTTTAAAGAAAATTAACTTATAATAGCTAGACTTACTTAATAGGGATGGGGTAATTTCCAGCGATAGCGAATGGCCAAGATGCGTAACAAAACCACAAACGCTGTTACTATGGCCATGGTAACCCGTCGCGGTAAACCTAGCCCTTCGAGGATGAGATAAACAATGCCACCCAAGATGCAGGTAATGGCGTAGAAATCACGTGTGAGTACGTAGGGGATTTCTTGAGCGAGGACATCACGGATCATGCCCCCTGCTACCGCGGTGATGGTACCTAAGATAACGGCGC
Source organism: Bacillota bacterium (assembly GCA_024650095.1). Taxonomy (GTDB): domain Bacteria; phylum Bacillota; class Dethiobacteria; order Dethiobacterales; family Dethiobacteraceae; genus JANKMV01. The sequence goes on from JANKMV010000019.1 coordinate 7,977, forward strand.
TTGTGGGAGTAATGGCTACATCGAGTGCTTTGGTGACACCAATGGTGACGAAGGTACCTAAACCGAGTGCGTCGGCCAGTAGTACCACTGATTGGATGCGTAAGAGTTGCTCTACAAACAAATATGTGAGCAGCGAGCCACAAATGGCTAAGTAGAAATAGAGATCTTGACGGAGCGCAAATGGGGGAAATTGCCCAATTAAAATTTCACGTAGTGTACCGCCACCGATGGCGGTTACTGTCCCCAGGACGATTATTCCAAAGAGGTCCATATTCTTTTTTATGCCCACCATCGCTCCGGATACGGCAAAGAAAAATGTACCAACTAAATCTAGGATCAAAAGCAAATTCACAGCTATGCCCCCCTTGATATACTTGGAGTATATAGGTAGTTGGATCTACGCACGAGAGAGGAAAGTGACAGGACGCTATATGGAGATGCATATTCCCTTTAAGCCTACATTATCTGGTTGCTTTTTAGAGCGGCGGAATCGATTTGTGGCATTGGTGGAACTAGATGGTGAACCGGTACATGCGCATATTGCCACCTCCGGCCGTTTGTGGGAACTGCTTGTGCCAAATGCCAAGGTGCTCCTTGAACCCAGTACATCCACTACGCGGCGTACGCCCTATAGTGTGCGCGCAGTTTGGCACCAGGGAATATGGGTATCCATTGATGCACAGCTACCTAATCGTCTCCTGCGCCAGATTCTCTCACATAATAAACTGCCCCCTTTTGCCGCTTGTCAGTTTGTGCGAAGTGAACCTGCTTATAGTGGGGGCCGTTTTGATTTTCTCTTGGAAGAGCAAGGGCAAGCGGTTTATTTGGAGGTTAAGTCGGTAACATTAGTGGATGCTGGCGTCGCACTTTTTCCCGATGCGCCCACTGTGCGAGGCCGCCGCCACTTGGATCACTTGGCTATTTTACGTGGCGAAGGTTGTCGTTGCGCTGTAATTTTTATTGTACAGCGTGAGGACGCAATATATTTTACACCAAACCGAGTAACTGATCCGGCTTTTGCCCAGTCACTGCGAAGTGCAGTGGCTGCAGGGGTCGAAGCATATGCGTATCGTTGCTTAGTCAATCCAGCCGGTCTGACGCTTACGCAACGCATACCGGTATTGATATAGCTAACGCTGGAGGTGTTCACTTGAGAGGAACACACTATCTAAACAGAATGCATGCAGGAGAAGAACTGGCAGCCAGACTTTTGTCAGAGCAAGATGGGCCAGCAGTGGTGCTGGCGGTACCTCGTGGCGGTGTCCCCGTTGCCGTGCCGGTTGCGCGAGCACTAGGTTGCTCCCTTGATTTAATCATCCCGCGAAAAATTGGTGCGCCCGGACAGCCCGAGGTGGCCATTGGTGCTGTTTGTGAGGATGGGGAGATTTTACTTAATCCTCTGCTCGTGCAACAGTTACAGATTTCCGATGACTACATTAACACAAAAGCAGCGCAGGCTGTCAGTGAAATTAAGCGGCGTTTATTTGTTTATCGGGGTGAGCAAGCGGCTGTGGATGTACGGGGCAAAACCGTAATTATGATCGATGATGGCGTGGCAACGGGCTTTACTATTACCGCGGCTCTTCAGTCGGTCAGACGTTTGCACCCTAAAAAACTTATTTTAGCGATCCCAGTGGCGCCACCAAATACGATTGCCACATTATTTGGGGAAGTGGAGCGAGTTATTTGCCCCTTGCAGCCAGAAGAATTTAGTGCTGTAGGACAGTTTTATGACCAATTTCCCCAACTAACGGATCGAGATGTGATCCAACTATTGGCTTCAGTGGGGACTGACGCCAACAGGAGTTAACAAAGACAAGTCGAATTAAATGAACTAAGATAAAGAAATGTTTTTGCAAAACCGGAGGGATAAAATTGAAGCTAACGTTTTGCGGCGGAGCACGTACCGTCACAGGTTCATCATTTCTATTAGAAGCAGCGGGTATGAAAATTCTCATCGATTGTGGCATGTTTCAGGGAGGCCGACGCTTACGAACACGTAATTTCAGCCAGTATCCTTATAATCCAGCAGAAATTGACTATATTATCGTTTCACATTCCCATATTGACCATTCAGGCTTGGTGCCACGTCTGATAAAAGATGGGTTTCGGGGACGAGTAATAGCCACGCCTGCCACGGCTGATCTCGCTAGTATCATGCTACCAGATAGCGGTTATATTCAGGAGATGGAGGCGGAGTGGGAGAACCGGAAAAACTTGCGCGCTGGACGAGAGTTAGTTGAACCTTTATACACTGTGGAGGAAGCAGAGCGTGCTTTAAAATATTTTGATGCGCTTGATTATTATACAGCAACCCCTTTGTCCGAGCACATAACTCTTACATTTTATGATGCCGGCCATATACTGGGTTCGGCCATCACTGAGTTGACCGTTGCTGAGGAAGGCCGGACGGAAAAAATCGTCTTTTCTGGCGATCTTGGCAAATCAAATCAACCCATCATCCGGGATCCTGATGTGCTCGAGGCCGCCGATTATTTACTAATTGAAGGTACGTATGGGACTCGTGAACATGAGCAGGAAACGCAAAAATTAGATATTCTGCAGCAAGTGATTCATGATACGGTAGAGCGCCAGGGTAATGTGGTGATTCCGTCTTTTGCTGTGGGTCGCACTCAGGAGCTATTATATTATCTTAGTCGGCTTATGCGTGATAATAAAATTCCCAACGTACCTATTTATATTGATAGTCCTTTGGCCATTTCTGCGACAGAGATTTTCTCTCGCCATCCAGAAGCGTATGATACGCAAATGCGACAACTATTGCAAAATGGGCAAGACCCCTTTAATTTCCCAGAAGTTATCTATACGAGAACCGCCGACGAATCGAAACTGATAAATAAGGGTCCTGGAGGCAAGATCATAATTTCTGCCAGTGGTATGGCCGACGCGGGGCGGATTAAGCATCATCTTAAGCACAATCTTTGGCGTGCGGAATCCACCATACTTTTTGTGGGGTACCAAGCAGAGGGCACACTCGGCCGGAGAATTCTAGACGGTGTAAAAAGAGTCAAAATTTTTGGTGAAGAAATTAAAGTCAATGCACACATAGTTAGCATTGATGGTTTTTCCGCCCATGCAGATCGTTCAGAATTACTAGATTGGTTGAGGGCGTTCACAAAAAAGCCAAAACAAGTGATCCTAGTGCATGGAGAAGAAGATGTGCTGATCCAATTCTCTTCACAGATTGAACGTGAGCTTGGGTTACCTACCTATATTCCCAATTATTTGGAGACAATGGAACTAAAAGCAAGTACAGCACAATTAGCTGCAGAACGGCCTTTGTCTAGTGTGAGAGTACAGGAGTTATTTCAAGCTTGGCAAGATTTTAAAGGGGAATATACAAAGCGCTTGGAACTGGCTATGCTAGAAGAAGATGTCGACGAGCGACTAATCGAATTAGAGCAAGAATTGGCAGCTATGAAAAGTTGTATTGTGGAAAACGATTAAGGAGGCAAACGATGAATCAGGAGTGGGATATTCAAAGTGTGCTACCTCACCGTTATCCATTCTTGTTAGTGGATAGGATGAATGAGGTTGAGCCTGGTAAGCGAGCGAAAGGAATTAAAAATGTTACCATTAATGAACCCTTTTTTCAAGGACATTTCCCCGGTTATCCGGTGATGCCGGGCGTTCTCATTGTGGAAGCCATGGCGCAGGTGGGCGCATTCGTTATTCTTAGTATGGAAGCGAATAAAGGTAAAATCGCCCTCTTTGCTGGCATTGATCATTTGCGTTTTAAGCAACAAGTTGTGCCCGGGGATGTGCTCGAGTTGGAAATGGAGATCATTAAACTGCGTGGTCCCATTGGTAAAGGCAAAGGTACGGCAACTGTCAATGGAAAAGTGGTGGCTACGGGCGAGCTAATGTTTGCGCTCACAGATGAAAAATAGTTTGACAAGTAGAGTGTAAATCAACTATTATTGAAATTGGTATAAATCAATTAAATACTCTTATCAAGAGAGGTGGAGGGATTGGCCCGATGAAACCCGGCAACCGGACCCATGTCTACGGTGCCAATTCCAACAGGTGAACTGCCTGGAAGATAAGAGAGGTGCCTCTGATAAAGAAACCTCTTGCATCCCGAAGAGGTTTTTTCTTTTGTAATAACAAAATGGGGAGTGTAACCAGTATTGAAAAGCGCAGGCAAGGGAACTAAATAAGCGCCCTTTCAATATGTTTTAAAATCATGCAAATTAATTTAAATGAAAGAACCCCCGAATGTAGGGAACGGTCTTGACCGTTCCGGACTCCATAAAATTAGCAAAAGTTCGGTAAACCAGCGGGAATTCCAGATCTTATAAAACAGCAAGCGGAACGGTCAAGACCGTTCCCTACACTTTGTCAACGTAGCCAGTATTGAAAAGTGCGGATAGTGGAACCGAATAAGCGCACTTTTCTTACACCGTGTAAAATAAGGCAGTTTGAGTAAACCTAACCTAAGCAAGAAGGAGATGATAGCATGGGCAAGAATTTTCTTTTTACTTCCGAGTCTGTTACCGAAGGACATCCCGATAAGGTTTGCGATCAGATTTCGGATTCAATTTTAGATGCCATCGTTGCCAATGATCCACAAGCTCGTGTGGCCGCCGAGACATCTGTGACCACTGGTTTAGTATTGGTGGCAGGCGAAATTACCACATCATGTTATGTGGATATTTCTAGAATTGTACGTGAAACGATCAAGGGTATTGGTTATACCCGAGCCAAATATGGCTTTGATGGTGACACATGTGCGGTGCTAACCTCAATTGATGAGCAATCTCCGGATATTGCCATGGGCGTTGATCGTTGTTTTGAGGCAAAAGCAGGAGAGTACAGCGAGGAAGAGTTGGATGCCATTGGTGCCGGTGATCAGGGGATGATGTTTGGCTATGCTTGTAATGAAACACCGGAGTTGATGCCATTACCTATTGCCATGGCGCATCGATTGGCTCAACGGCTAGCAGAAGTTCGCAAAAGCAATATGCTTCCCTATCTGCGTCCTGATGGTAAAACACAGGTGACTGTTAAATATGTAGATGGTAAGCCCGTGGGCATTAGCACAGTGGTGGTTTCCTCGCAGCATAGCGAAGATGTATCTTTAGAAAAGATAAAAGCGGATGTGATTGAGGCCGTCATTAGAGAGATTATTCCAGACGCTTACCTCTCCAAGGAGACACGTTTTTATGTCAACCCCACAGGTCGCTTTGTTGTGGGTGGTCCCCAGGGAGATGCGGGTCTAACCGGGCGTAAAATCATTGTGGACACGTATGGTGGTTATGCTCGTCATGGTGGCGGTGCTTTTTCCGGGAAAGATCCCACAAAGGTGGACCGCTCCGCAGCGTATGCCGCTCGATATGTAGCTAAAAATTTAGTGGCAGCTGGTTTAGCCGACAAATGTGAGGTGCAGTTGGCATACGCCATTGGCGTAGCTCGTCCTCTCTCGCTGTTGGTAGAAACCTTTGGTACGGCAAAAATAGCCGAGGCGAAGCTGGAAGCATTAGTGAATCAATATTTTGACTTACGCCCCGCGGCCATTATTCAAAATCTGCAGCTACGACGCCCCATCTATAAGCAAGTCGCGGCTTACGGCCATTTTGGCCGACCTGAGCTGGACTTGCCCTGGGAGAAAACAGATAAAGCCGAGCTGCTAAAAAAAGAAGCGGGCTTGTAAGCAAAATACGTAAAAAATTATTGTAGTGAAGGGGAACCCTCTTACCGGACAGCAAATGTTCGCCAGAGGGTTCTTTCTTGTGCACTGGTAGGGAATATATCGCTTGCAGTTAGTAAGCGACCAATGTAATTGTAGGGAACGGTCAAGACCGTTCCCT